>VMSS01000262.1 GCA_013791995.1 Desulfurivibrio sp.
GAAATTACCCAAATCCGGCAAGCAACCGAGACGGAGCTTGAAATCTTCGTGCACGGAGCGCTGTGCATATCCTATTCGGGGCGCTGCCTCTTGAGTCTCTATCTTACCGGCCGCGACGCCAATCAGGGCAACTGCGCCCATCCCTGCCGCTACCACTATCGCCTGGAAGAAGAGAAACGACCGGGCCAGTTCTTTGCCGTGGAAGAAGACAACCGCGGCACCTATATCTTTAACGCCAAGGATCTCTGTCTGCTCAACCGGCTGCCCGAATTGATCCGGGCTGGGGCGGACAGCCTCAAAATAGAAGGCCGGATGAAAAGCGTCTACTATGTTGGGGCCATAACCCGCCTCTACCGGGCAGCCCTTGATCACTGGGCCACGCAGGGATTTGACGCCATCCTGCCCAAAGCCTTTCGGGAAGAGCTGCTGAAAATCGGTTCGCGGGGCTATACGGAAAATTTCTTCGACCAGCACCCTACCGCAACCGACATGCTCTACAACGGGCCCATGATCAGTTACGATTATGCTCCGGTGGGTATCGTCCGGCAGACCGGCCCCCAGCCGGTTATTGAAACACGCAACCCCATTGTGGTGGGTGATCGCCTCGAATACCTGGGCCGGGGTCTCAACAATACCGACCACACCGTGCTCTGCCTGACCGGCCCAAACGGTGCCCAGCTTACCCAGGCGAACCCCAATAACCTCATCACCCTCACCCTGGACCCTGCCCCAACAGCCTGTGAGAGCCACGGTCTCTTCAGAAAAAAAATGGTTTCCTGAACAAAAAATGCCTATACTTGAGAAAACATGATGGCCTTGCAACTACGTCCCTTCGACAGGGCTCAGGGCGAACGGTAGTTATCTTAAGATCATTGAGTTTTCCGTTCATGCTGAGCCCTTCGGCAAGCTCAGGAGAGCCGTGGCGAAGCACCTTTTGAGTTGTTGCAGATTCCATCAGGCATATATGAACCGCGAGGAGTCTTCCCACCACCATGCAGCACATCCTGAGTATCGCCATGATCCTGATCGGAGCAGTTGTCATGCTCGTTAGCCTTGTCAAGGCGCGGGAGTTGCACGTCCTCACCCCCTTTATCCACGTACGCAGCAAGCCGGAGATCATCCGTTCCCTGCGCCTGCATCGCGGGATGATGTTCTTTTTTCTGCTGGGCTACTGCGTGGTGGCCGGGATCTTTTTGTTTCGCCTCCCCCTTGTCGGCGAACTTCTCGTTGGGATCGTTTTTCTTTTCGGCGCCCTTTTCGTCCTCCTTGGCCTTCATATCCAGACCAGAATGCTGCTCGAGATAAAAAACACCCTGCACGGTCTGTTGCCCATCTGCGCCTCCTGCAAAAAAATCCGCAACGAAGATGGCGATCCCCACGACCCGGCTTCCTGGAGTACCGTTGAAAAATTCATCTCCGATAAAGCCTCTGTCGACTTCACCCACAGCATCTGTCCGGATTGCCTGAAAAGGCTCTACCCGGATATCTATAAGTAGAGCATCCATGACTCCCCCCCTTTTTGAACCGTTTCAGGATCGCTTGAGCCGCGATATCAGAAATGATCTTTCCGAAGCCCTGCTTCCGGCGCTGAACAAAAACACCCTTGCCCCGGTCCGGACCGTTGCCCAAGGGTATCTGCAAAAAGGACTGGCTGCACCCTATGTCGCCTACATTGAAACGCGGCTGGCAAGGTATGCCACGGCCCTTGATCTCCTCGCCCGAAGTGGCCGGGAAGACGCCCTGACCAGGGGTCTTGTCCTGTGGGACCTGGAGCTTTTTTTCGAGGTGCATGAAGTTCTGGAGCAGGCCTGGCACGGGGCGAGAGGTGCGGAAAAAGAGATTCTCCAGGCCCTGATCCGGGCGGCTGGATTTTACATCAAGGGGGAGTTTGGCTATGTAACGGGAGGGGCCAAAATGGCGGCTCGGGCAGTGACGGCGCTGGAAAAAAACCAACAGGCATGCACCGGTTTTGATCTGGACATTCTGTTACAGAGCTTGCGAAATCTGGATCCGGTCCCGCCCAAGCTGTTTCGGCAGGATATTGCTCATTGAATGACCCGAATGATTTTTCGTTCAAGAATCTCCAGGGTAAAAGGCTTTAAAATCAATTCATCCACCTTGAGCCGCAAGGCCATGCTGATCCTGGCCTGAGTGGCTTCCGCAGTCACCATGATGAAAGGGATGTCTTTTAACACCTCGCTGGCACGTATCTCCCGCAACAGTTCAAAGCCATTCATCACCGGCATGTTCCAGTCGGAAATAACCAGATCTATCTTCCGGGTGTTTAAGATTTTCATGGCCGCGCTGCCGTCCGGGGCTTCATGGATTCGATCAAAGCCCATGCGTTGCAACTGCATTTTCATGATATTGCGGAGCATCGCCATATCGTCCACAATGAGGATGTCTCGGTTGTCCTGTGTCATTTTCCCCTCCCTGGCGCATCTTGGCTCCTGATGCTCTTACCTATCTTCTCGGCATTGTTTTTAAAAAATATAAGCGCATTTTCCGAAAACCCGCATACCGCCGCGATGTTCCGTGGTTTACGGAAAGAAATGATTCTGTTATGATCAGCGTTTTTCAGGCGCTGGCCTGTTCGACATTCCCGCCGCAATATTACGGTATACGAAGCATACCCGGAGGCTTTCATGGTTGATTCATCCTTACCGCCATTCATCCAGGCGCTGCTTGCGCCTGGGGTATACCCTCACCCCGCACCGGAGATAACGCTGGTTCAAACCCATATTTCCTATGTGCTGCTGGCCGGCGATTTTGTTTACAAGATCAAAAAGCCCGTGGATTTCGGGTTTCTCAACTTCACGACTCTTGAAAAACGCAAATATTTCTGTGAGCAGGAACTGCTCTTAAACCGGCGGTTATGCCCATCCCTCTACCTTGGCCTGGTCGCAATCACCCAGCAGGGCGAGACCTTTTCTCTGGACGGTTCGGGCACTCCGATGGATTACGCGGTGAAAATGGCGCGCATGCCGGAAGAGCGGATGATGGCCAAAGTTATCGCACGAGGCGAGCTCACCAGAGAAACCCTCGACCGGATCATTGCCATTCTGGTTCCTTTCTACGCCAAGGCCGAAACCGGACCCGGCATCGAAGAATTCGGCACCGCCCAATCCGTCAGCGTCAATGTGCTGGAAAATTTTGAACAGACCCAGGGCTTCATCGGCTGCGCGGCTTTGAGCCGGGAACAGTTCGAGGTGATCAGCGGATACGCCAGTACTTTCCTCGCCAACGAGGAATTCTTTACCGAACGCATCGGTGCAGGCCGGGTCCGGGACTGCCACGGAGACCTGTATTCCGCCAATATCTGTCTGGCCGAGAAAATCTACATCTACGACTGCATCGAGTTTAACCAGCGATTCCGTTATTGCGATGTGGCAAGCGATGTGGCCTTCCTGGCCATGGACCTTGACTTTCATGGCCTGCCCGAACTTTCCGTCTACTTCATCGACCGATTTTGCAAGGCAGCGGGCGATACCAGCTTGCTGCCCATGCTCAATTTTTATAAATGCTACCGGGCGTACGTCCGCGGCAAGATAGGGTTGTTTACCGCCCATGCTCCAGAGGTTGATCCCGCCACGGCCGAAACCTGCCTGGCCCAGGCTAAAAAATATTTCGCCCTGGCCGAACGCTATGCCGCAGCCTGACCTGTATATTTTTTTCGGCCTGATCGCCACGGGCAAAAGCACCGTGGCCCAAGCCTGGGCCAACCGAAACAACCTTGCCTATTACAACTCCGATGTGGTGCGCAAGGAACTTGCCGGCCTCTTGCCGCAGACCCCACAGCGTGACGCCTCTGACCAGGGGATCTATACCGGCGAATTCACTGCCCGAACCTATGCGGCCTTGCTCGAACGGGCGGAACGGGATATCAGCCAGGGACGGGGCGTGGTCCTCGATGCTTCGTACCAGCGGAAAACCGATCGCGATCAGGTACGGATGCTTGCGCAGCGCCTGGGTGTTCGGCTATATTGTATTCTCTGTGTCTGTCCGGAAGAAGAGATGAAACGCCGCATGGCCAAGAGAGCCCTTGACCCGCTGGCAGTGTCGGATGGACGCTGGGAAATCTACCTGAAACAAAAAGAACGGTTCGAAGCCCCGGATGAACTTGGTCCGGATCAGCTCATAATCCTGTCAACCGACCTGCCGGTGGATGCTGTTTTAGATCAGCTATCCGCCCGGTTGGAGAGTAACCGTTCACCTGGGGCTTAAAAATTTCGACAATCACAGAAGGTAACCATGAACACCAGAATCTATGTCCTGAAGTTCCCCAAGGAAGTCATTGACCAGCCGATCATCAGCAATCTGGTCAAGAAATACGACCTGGAGTTCAACATCCTCAGGGCAACGATCCTGCTCCAGCAGGAAGGAGTGATGGTTCTCGAATTCATCGGCCATAAGGCCAATGTCAAGAAAGGCATCGCCTACCTGAACGACATGGGAGTCACGGTGAAAAGCCTTGCTGGCAACATCCGCCGCGACGATGAGAAATGCTATCAGTGCGGAGCCTGCACCGGTGTCTGCCCGACCGGCGCGCTCTCGCTTCACCGTCCCGACATGGCTGTGCTGTTTGAAGAGGAAAAATGCACAGCCTGCGGCCTCTGCGTTTCCGTCTGTCCGGCCAGAGCCATGGAAGTTTCCTTAAACGGCAACGTGGATCTGGCTGCCTGATTGACATCCGTAAAATCCTGCCATTCTCGGTGAGATTTGCTGCCGTTCACGGTGAGCCTGTCGAACCGCGCTTACTGTGACTTTATATTCTTCGACCACGCTCCCCCTGAGACACAGCCCTATTTTTTTCCTGAGATCCCCTACTCCTCCCTGCGGATCTCAGCAAGCCTCTCCGCCACCCGGGGGAACAGGCTGATATCCGTATGGGGCAGAAAATGGGAGGCGATGTACTGTTCCTGAAAATACGGCATCTCCGAAAGCTCGAAACTGGTCATCTTCCGCACCACCTCCACCACATCCTGCCTGATATGATTGCTCATTTCGCTCATCCAGGCGCCCATGAGCGAACCGTTGCCCACATAGAGCACCCGGTTGGCGTCCACCTGCGGCAGCAGCCCCAGGGTCATGGCCGAATCCAGGTCGATATAACTGCCAAAAGCGCCGGCCAGAATAATCTGCTCGATATCGGTAATGGCAAGTCCCACCTGCTCCACCAGGGTTGTTATTCCGGCATAAATCGCCGCCTTGGCCCGGATGAAGTTCTCAATATCCACTTCATTGAGGACGATATCATGGTCCGTTCCCGACTCTTCCTTCCAGACCAGCACAAACTCATACCCGCTGTTCCCTTCCCGAAGCCGGTCCGTTCCGAGATCCCTCCGAAATTTCCCGCTTCTGCCGACAACCCCGTGCTCGAAAAGCGTGGCAATGATGGCCAGCAACCCTGAACCGCAGATCCCCACCGGCGGCTTGTTTCCCAGCGTTATATTCATCGGCTCAAGGGTCTGCGGGTTGATGCTGAAATCCTCAATGGCGCCGAGCGCCGCCCGCATCCCGTGGGTAATGCCGCCTCCCTCAAAGGCAGGGCCTGCGGAACAGGCCGCGCACACCAACCATTCCCGGTTGCCCACCACGATTTCCGCGTTGGTGCCGATATCGATATACAGAGTGACCAACTCGGTGCGGTACATGCCCGAACCCATGACCCCGGCGACAATATCTCCCCCCACATAACTTGAGATGGAAGGATACAACAGGGCCACGGCGGAATGCGGCAGCTTGATTCCCAGATCGGTTGCCCTGATCGGCGGCAGAAAGGTGGTGACCGGCACATAGGGAGCGCGGCGGATATTATCCGGTTCAAGCCCGAGGAGCAAATGAGTCATGGTGGTATTGCCCGCCAGGGTGATTGAGGTGATTTCCTCGCGGGTGATGCTGCCTTTTTCACCGCTGTCCACCGGAGTGGCCATTTTCAGCAGGGTATCGAGTATGCTGTTGATGGTGTTGGCCACCAGCTCCTGCATTTTGTCCAAACCTTCTTTTTTTTCCGCGTAGATGATCCGGGAAATCACATCCTCGCCGTAGCCAAGCTGGCCGTTGTATTCTCCGGCCCGGGCCAGAACTTTCCCCGAATTCAGGTCCACCAGCACCCCGTAAACAGAGGTCGTGCCGATGTCAAAGGCAAGCCCGAAGCTGCGGTGGGACCAGTCGCCGCTCTGGATGTTGGTGAGATAGGATTTACCCTGGGAGTTCACCGGACGGGCGCAGGTAACGGTTATCCGAAAATTGTCCTCTCGAAGGGCTTTACGCATCTTGCGCAAGATGGCAAGGCTGATCACCACCCGGTGTTCATCGTGGTGACTGCTGAGCAGATGGATAACCCGACCCGCATCGGCCATGTTGTCCTTAATCGAAGGCGGAGGAACTTCCAGGCAGATCTTCACTACCGGAGGAACAAATATCCCCTGCTCGCGGAGATCCTGTATATCGTACACATGCATCCGGGCCTTGTGCCGCAAAGGTACAGCTGTTCCCAATCCTCCATCTTTCAGGCCGGAAGATTCCGGCACCCGAATAACGGCATCAGCAGTAATAGTCGCGGTGCAGGCCTGCCGCAGTCCGGCTTCTTTTTCCGAGGGGCTGAACTTTTCGCTCAACCCTCCGGCCACCTCACCTTTCTCGATGATAACCTTGCACTTGCCGCACACCCCGCTGCCTCCGCAGGAAGCATTGATGTGGATGCCTGCTTCCCGGGCGGCCTTGATGATCGACATGCCGTCTCCAGCCTGCACCGTCCGACCACTTGGCTCAAAAACAATGGTATGCATCGCCTGACTGCCTGCTTCGCTCATCTCCCTCCCCCTTTGCCAACAGCGCCATGCACCGCCTTGCAGTGCTGAATCTTTCCGTTATCTTATAACGGGCGTACGCTATCCTGCAATGATCGATTTCAGACTAGAGCCTCGAGCCGCATTTGGCAAAAAAAAGGCTCCCGCCATCAGCGGGAGCCTGTACAGGAATTATCCTGATAAGGATGTTTATTTTTTTGATTTGCAAGCGCAGGCGCACCCACACCCTGTGGATTTCTCTTCTTTTTTCATCATGCAGTCGCTCCCGCCGCAATCGGTGCATTTTTTGGGTTTGCATCGACCCTCTTTGGTTGCCCCGCATTTTTCACATTTGAATACTGCCATGCTGCCACCTCCTGTGTCTGGTTAAGCCATTATTGTTTCGCAAGAAGATACATTCACCTTGCCAATTGATTTTTTCTATTTCCTAGAGATTCTTGCAAATGCTGCGCTGTGCTTCGACAAAGCCGACCTGAGCGTGGTCAAAGGACTCAGCATACACACAAAAAAGTCTAATTATTTCAAGATGTTTACCGTTCACCCTGAGCCTGGCGAAGGGTCTTTTCTTTTTTTACAAGAGACCCCTTAGCGTGATAATTTCCTCGCCTGACCGCAGCAGGTGCATTATTCTCAAGTATAACGTGTTATTTTTCAGCATATACTGAAAGCACCTTGCCTCTTGATAATTATTCCTAATAATAAAGTATTCTGCTCACTTATGCAACACATTAAAGAGACTCCCTATGAATATAAACCCTGAACGCCTCGCGCAGGTCTTTACCGCTATGTGCACCATAGACAGTCCGTCCAGAGAGGAAGCTCGGCTGGCCCGGTTTCTCAAAGATCTTTTCGCACTTGAATTTCCCGAGGCCATCATCCTTGAAGACAATTCATCCGGCGTAACCGGCTCGGACTCCAACAACATAGTTATTCACTTCCCTGGCGACCTCCCAGGGGAACCGATTTTTTTCAATTGCCACCTGGACACGGTGGAACCAGCCAGAGGGGTGGTGGTTGTCCGCGATGGCTCACGGTTTTCCAGCGCAGGCGATACAGTGCTCGGAGGCGACGACAAAGCCGGCATAGCGATTCTCATCGAAGCCATTCGTGCTATCAAGGAGATTCAACTCGCACATCTCCAGTTCGATCTTGTTTTCACCACCTGCGAAGAAGTTGGCCTTCGCGGCGCCAAGGCCTTGGACACTTCCCTCCTCCGGGCCAAGGAAGGGTATGCTCTGGACAGTACCGGCGTTGATCTGCTCATTATCGGCGCCCCGGCAGCGAATCATTTTCATTTCACCATCACCGGCGCAGCAGCCCATGCCGGACTGCACCCGGAAAGAGGAATCAACGCTATTCAACTTGCGGCGCGTTGCCTTGCCGATCTTCCCCTTGGGCGCCTTGATGAAGAAAGCACCGCCAATATCGGACGAATCACCGGAGGCAAGGCAACAAACATTATTCCAGAGAATGCTCTGGTAGAAGGCGAAGTCCGGAGCCACTCCATGGAAAAACTCGCCGACTTCTCCAAGCAGATCAAAGATACTGTCCAGGCCTCCATTGACAACTGGACCCCGACACCAGGCGCACAACTCGGAGTTGGCGTACACCCCCGAGTTGACTTTCAGCTCACCCTTGAATACCCAGCCATGCAGATCGAACGGACCGCTTCCGTTCTCCAGCGGGTTGCCAAAGCCGCAGCCCGCCTCAAAAGGGAAATCCGCTACGAACGCGCGGGCGGGGGAAGTGACGCGAACATTTTCAACGGAAAAGGGCTACAAACCGCCATTATCGGAATCGGCATGGACCACGTGCACAGCACCGATGAATCCATCAACCTGCAAGACATGGTGCGCACCGCAGAGCTGGTCGTATCCCTCCTAACACCCCAAAATTAAACGGGAAAATACACATGTTTCACGTGAAACACCACCCTTCGTCCTCTTCCAGGCCTCACAAAAAAACCCGCGTACCCGTAAAAACAAGAGACCTCGCCGCGCAGAGTATGGTAGTATGCTCGTCAAGGCGGGACGAGCGGGGTGTTTTTACCTCCAACTCACCGTTACTGCGGCGAGAAATCTGGCGAGAAAAGGCCAGAAACCCCCACCAGATGGAGGTTTTACCAGCATGGGAGATGGTGCAAAAATTGTGGCACTGGCCAACCAAAAAGGCGGCGTAGGAAAAACAACCACAGCGATAAACCTGGCTGCCTCGATTTCGCTGTTGGGCAGAAAAGTTTTAGTGGTGGATTCCGACCCGCAAGGAAACACCTCAAGCGGACTTGGAGTCAGTCGGGCAAACGGCGGCACCCACCTGTATCATTGTTATATGGGTGAGGCGGAAGTCCAAGAGGTTATACAGCCCGTAACGGGGCTCAAAAAGCTTTCCGTTCTTCCAACACACATCGATCTGATCGGGGTCGAAGTCGAACTGATGACCGCCGTAAAGCGTGAACGCTACCTGGCCAATGTCCTTGCTTCTGTCCGCGACCAGTACGACTACATCTTTATCGATTGCCCACCCTCCCTTGGCCTGCTGACCATCAACGCTCTCACCGCAGCAGACACAGTCCTCATCCCCCTGCAATGCGAATACTTTGCCCTTGAGGGATTGAGCCAGCTGGTTCGCACCATCCGGCTGGTGAAAAATTCGTACAATCGTTCCCTTGCCATTGAAGGGCTTCTTTTGACCATGTACGATGGTCGGAACAAGCTGACCCACCAGGTGGTCACCGAGGTTAAAAACCATTTCCAGGGCCGGGTGTACGACACCGTTATTCCACGCAATGTTCGCCTGAGTGAGGCCCCGAGCCATGGGCAGGCAGCCATCGTCTATGACAAGCGATCCACGGGGGCACACAGCTATTTGCAGCTTGGAAAAGAGTTTCTGCGCAAGCAACAGAAGGTTGCTGCGACAAAAGAGGGAGTGAAATCATGATTAAAAAATCAACATTGGCTCTCGGCAAGGGACTTGATGCCCTGTTGCCCTCCAGCGGTTCCGATGGCCGGGAATACTTCTTGTGCCCCATCGACGACATTGAGGCAAATCCTAATCAGCCACGGAAAGATATTAATGATAAAGCCTTGGCTCAACTTTCGGCCTCGATCCTCGAAAAAGGAGTATTGCTGCCTCTGGTCGTCTGTGAGCATGGTGCAGCGGGCCGCTACCAAATCATCGCCGGTGAGCGGCGTTGGCGGGCTGCAAAGATGGCGGGACTTGACGAGGTGCCCGTTCTGGTAAAAGACGTTACCCCACTTGATCGCCTTGAGCTGGCGCTTATCGAAAATATTCAGCGCCAGGATCTTAACCCGCTGGAAGAGGCGGAAGCCTATCTCCGCCTGGTTAAAGAATTTCACCTGACCCAGGAGGAAGTGGCCCGGCGGGTTGGCAAGGAGCGGTCAACTGTGGCCAATGCTCTGCGGATCAACCAGCTCCCGGATTTTGCCAAAGAGGATCTGGTCCGCGGCATCCTGAGCATGGGACATGCGCGAGTACTGCTCAGTGTCGGTGATGAAGTGACCATGCGTGAGGTCAGAAACGAGATTGTCGAGCAAGGA
>VMSS01000258.1 GCA_013791995.1 Desulfurivibrio sp.
CCCGATTTGGCCGCAATCATTACCCGATCCCCAAGATGGATATGCCCGCCGAGGCCGACCTGCCCACCGATGACCACATTATTGCCGGTGGTGGTACTGCCTGCCATTCCCACCTGGGCAACAAGCAATGCATCTTCCCCGATGACCACATTATGACCAAGCTGCACCAGGTTATCAATCTTTGTTCCTCGCTTGATCCAGGTTTTGCCGAAGGTAGCCCGATCAATACAGGTATTGGCACCGATCTCCACATCGTCGTCAATCTGAACCATACCCACCTGCGGCCGCTTGAAATGTCGGCCGTTTCCATTTGTGGCATAGCCAAAGCCGTCACTGCCGATCACTACCCCGCTGTGGATAATAACCCGACTCCCGACATGACAGCTGTGGCCAATCGTTACATTAGCATACAGGACCACATCATCACCGATAACGGCATCATCGTACACAACCACCCCTGGATGCAGCGTCACCCGCTGCCCAAGCCGAACCCGATTGCCAAGATAGACCAACGGACTGATGGAAACCTCAGCGGGAATATGACAATCTTCACCGACAATCGCACGGGCATCAATTCCCGTGGCAACAAACGGTTCTTCGACAAACAGAGTATGAATAATGGCCACAGCCAGATAGGGATTCCTTACCCGTATAGCCGCCCCATTGATCTCGGCAACCGAGGTGGGAACAATGATCGCCGAGGCCTTGCATTCACCAAGTCGAGCCCCGCGTTTCAAATCGGCAACAAAGGTGATATCGCCATTCCCTGCGTTATCAAAATCAGCAACACCACCGATAAGAACCTCGGGGTCGCCAATCAGCTCACCCTGAACCAGGGCAGCCAGTTCCGCTAGACGTTTTTTTTCACGTGCCATAGCCTCTCCCTCTCTCGTCCTGCCGGATGGTTTGCGACATCACAGTGACAAAAAAAGTAAAAAAAAACGGGCTGCCTCCTTGCTGCCAAGGGAAACACAGCCCGTCTTGATAAGCCGTTGTTAAAAAAACAGTTTTAACGGCGAAGGTTATTTCGCAACGGCTCCTAACGTGTCAGCGTCGTAAATGCGAGGCGAAACACAAGGCCGTTACTCACCGTTAATCCTGGAACGAAGGAGTCCGGACGGTTTAAAGGTAACAACCTTCCTGGCATCAAGGATCAATTCATCACCTGTCTGGGGATTTCTCCCCCGCCGGGCATTTTTCTTTTTCACATTGAACTTGCCAAAACCACTTATCAAAAGATCCTCACCGGTATTCAGGCATTTTTTTGCAATGCGCAAAAATGCCTCAACAGCCTCAGCCGCCTGGGCCTTGGTGAAGTTGTGGTTTTGGTACACCTTTTGGACAAGATCCGCCTTTGTCAGGGTCATGAGGCACCCTCCTTTATTGAATCATAACATGTTCAACCAACTGATAATTGTCAAGAAATATATTTCAAGGCGGTCTTGCCGGCATACCTGCCCGCAGCCCCAAGTTCGTCTTCGATCCGCAGCAACTGGTTGTATTTGGCGACCCGATCGGTCCGGGAAGGAGCGCCGGTCTTGATCTGTCCGGTATTCAGGGCCACGCTGAGATCAGCAATGGTCGTATCCTCGGTTTCGCCGGAGCGATGGGAAATAATCGAGGTATATCCGGCACGGTGGGCCATTTCCACGGCATCGATGGTTTCCGTCACCGTGCCGATCTGATTGAGTTTGATCAGGATAGAGTTGGCTACATCTTCCTTAATACCCTTGGCAAGAATTTTGGTGTTGGTTACAAAGATATCGTCCCCGACCAGCTGCACCTTGTCCGCCAGTTTTTTGGTGAGCTTTTTCCAGCCTGCCCAGTCGGCCTCAGCCAGCCCGTCTTCGATGGAGACCAGCGGATACTTTTTCACCCAGCCCTCATAAAAAGCAATCAGTTCATCAACCGATTTATTGGGTTTCTTTTCCGCAGCAAGGACATAACATTTTTTCTTCGGGTCATACAACTCGCTTGCCGCCACATCAAGAGCGATACACATATCCTTGCCCGGCTTATAACCGGCCTTGACAATCGCTTCCAGCAAAAACTCCATGGCCTCTTCGTTTGAGCGAAGATTGGGAGCAAACCCGCCTTCATCGCCAACCGCGGTCTGGAGTCCGGCTTTTTTCAGGACGGCCTTGAGGCTGTGAAAGGTTTCAACCCCCATGCGCAGTCCCTCGGCAAAAGAATCGGCACCGACAGGCATGACCATGAATTCCTGAATGTCCACATTGTTGTCGGCATGCGCGCCGCCGTTTAAAACATTCATCATCGGCACGGGCAAGACCTTACCGTTTACCCCGCCCAAATAGGAGTAAAGTGGCAATCCGACTTCCTCGGCTGAGGCCTTGGCCACTGCCATGGAAACCCCAAGAATGGCATTGGCGCCAAGATTCTTCTTGTATTCGGTGCCATCCAGCAGCAGCATGGCCTGGTCGACAATCACCTGCTGGGTGGAATCAAGCCCGATGATGCCCGGACCGATCTTTTCGTTCACATTGGCCACCGCTGTGAGCACTCCTTTGCCGAGATACCGTTTTTTCTTGGTGTCTCGAAGCTCCAAGGCTTCACGGGTACCGGTGGAAGCGCCGGATGGCACCAGGGCCCGACCGACCACCCCGGAATCGAGGAACACTTCAACTTCAACGGTGGGGTTGCCCCGTGAATCCAGAACCTCTCGCCCCAAAACACCAATAATCTCTCCCATCTTTTCCTCCGAATCAGATTAAAAAAACAAAACAGGGTATTCCCTGAAAATCAACCACCAACGGCCCCGGCCATACTAAAGATAGGCAGGTACATGGCAATGACCAACCCCCCGATCATGCCGCCCAAAAAAACCATCATCAACGGCTCAATCGCTGCCGTCAAATTTTCAACGGCCTGATCGACCTCTTCGTCATAAAAATCCGCAATCTTAGTCAGCATGACATCAAGGGCGCCGGTGGCCTCACCAACATTGATCATCTGCACCACCATGCCGGGAAACACCCCTGTCTCCTCCAAAGGCTCTGCAATAGCCCGCCCTTCACTGATACTGTCCGTCACCCGGAACACCGCCATCTCAATAATCTTGTTCCCGGCGGTTCTTGCGACAACATTTAAGGATTCCAGGATCGGCACACCGCTTTGCAGCATGGTGCCAAGGGTCCGAGTAAACTTGGCCACCGCCACTCTGCGCAAAAGAGGACCGATAATGGGCATATTAAGCAGCATTCGGTCCATTTGAATCCGTCCCTTCTCCGTCTTGTATATCTTTTTCACCAGAAACACTGCGCCAAACATCGCCCCGATAATGAGAAGAAAATTCTTTTGAGCAAACGCACTCATATCAACAACCATCTGGGTCGGGACTGGCAGAGCTCCGCCGAAATCCGCGAACATCTTTTCGAAAACCGGCACGACAAAAACAAGCATCACCGCCATGACCACAAAGGAGATGCAGATACAGATAACAGGATAGGTCATGGCGCCCTTCACCTTCTTCTTGAGCGCCATATTTTTTTCCATGAAGGTCGCCAACCGGTTCAGGATGGTATCCAGAATACCGCCAACCTCGCCGGCCTCCACCATGTTGCAATACAGGGTATCAAAGCAGGTGGGATGCTTTTTCATGGCATCGGCAAAGGTGGTGCCGGTTTCAACGTCCGCCCTGATCGCACGCAACACCTTCTTGAAAGTCGGATTTTCCATCTGCTCCCCCAGGATCTCCAGGCTCTGGACCAGCGGCAGGCCTGCATCGATCATGGTAGATAACTGACGGGTAAAGATAACAACATCCTTGCCGGTAACTTTCGGCTTTAAAAATTCAACATTTTCAAACATATCCTTTGGGGCTTCTTTCAGCACGGACACCGTTATCCGCATCTTTTTCAGATGCGCTTGTGCCATGGATTCGCTGGGCATCTCGATCTTGCCCTTACGTTTCTCCCCATAGGAGTTGACACCCTTCCAGATATAAAACGGCATTGCCCTTATCCTCTCTTGCTGAAATTAAACCGACATTTCTATCTTATATCTTAAGATTTTCTCAAAAACAATAGATAGATAGCGTTTATTTGTGCCTGAAAATTAATCGACACCCCTATTTTGCCAACACAAGAGAGCCTCTCTCAGCCGCACGTCCTTCTTCTTTTTTTATTGACACCGCAAGCTGGATAATTTAAATAAGCAGATTCTTTATTGAGTTGTTTTGCCGTGACGCAGCGGCTTCCTGACTACCAGAAACAAACAGCACCCGAGCAGGGAATTAACCTGAATTCCAGCATGGGTAACATACGGAGGATGACAATGGCAAAAGCGGCCCCCAAGGATATGACCAGCAAATACACCACCGGCAAATTCCAACCGATCATTGACAAATGTGAAGGTTGTGAGCGCATGGTCGAAGTGGATACCGCCAAGTATTGCGCCACCTACACCATGCCCGAAGCCAAATGGCGCCTGGGACTCTGCAACTTTGCAACCCATGCAAAACGCGAGATCAGTGTGTCCACCATCAAGGTTAACCCCTTGAAGGCCTCGAAACGCGCAGCCACAAAAGGCAAGAAAAAATAATCGACTCCATATGATTGACAAAAAAGGCCCTTCCGGATCCGGAAGGGCCTTTTTTGTGGTTAAACCTGCTGAAGCCGGAGAAACATTGCACCCACAATATTTATAATATCGCCTTGGGATACAAAGCACTCAACAACTTCTCGTCTTCCTTGATTTCCTTGAATCTCTCGTAGGCCTCCCGAAAATGGGCGGGTCTCTCAGTGCTCTCAGTCACCCTCCCGGCCGCTTGATCCAAAAGTTCTCCCGAACAGTCATAAACCGCCTGAAAAACCTTGTCGATCACCAGCTGCGGAGTTTTCTCATAGGGAGGAGGCGCCTTGGTGATGGCAATAATCGCCTGCGACACCGTGGGGGCAGCCACACATCTGAACAGATCGGGAACATCATAGATATCAGCGGCACCCAACATTTTCTCGATGGTGTTCCCGCTCAACGAATGCAATAACCCACGAACACGCGCCAAATCACCTTCTCCGTCCGGGGTCATGAACAGTTTGATGTACGGCGTTATTTCATGGGGGACCAAAGTGCCTTTCCGAAATGCAGACTCAAGAAAGCGCAGCTGCATTTCCGGACTTCTAGCCACAAATGGCAGGTACTTTTCATACCATTTCCGTTTTTCCACCACACCTCTCCCTTTCTTCCTTGTCCACGCTTTGCCTTTTTTCAAATCGAGAGAGCCAAGCGTCTTGCACAATAGCCCATAAAACATACTTTCTCTATTTGCATTTCCTTACCCCCACCGGATGTCACCCGGCAAGTTATTTCGTCCAAACACCACATTTTCATTTGCCCCCGCCCCGAACCGTTCTTACTCTTCTTCTCATAACAAGGAGAACCGAACCACATGAAAAACTCCATCATTCAAGATTATCTTGTTACGGAAATGCCATTTTATCTGGAGCAGGCGGATGAACTGCTTATCGCCAGGACCGCATTCAACAATCGACTGCCCATCCTGCTCAAAGGGCCAACCGGCTGCGGCAAAACACGGTTCATGCAACGACTGGCATGGGAACTCGCCCGCCCCCTCATCACCGTATCCTGCCATGACGATCTTTCCACCAGTGACCTTGTCGGCCGATTCCTCATCAAGGGCGGGGAAGCGGTCTGGATGGATGGTCCGCTCACCAAGGCAGTCCGTGCCGGAGCTATTTGTTATCTTGACGAAATCGTTGAGGCCAGAAAAGACACGACCGTGGTCATCCATCCTCTCGCTGATGATCGGCGGGAGCTGCCCATTGAAAAACTGGGCGAAACCCTTACCGCCCCGCCCGAATTCATGCTGGCCATTTCTTACAATCCTGGGTATCAGAGTGTTCTTAAAGATCTTAAGCAATCCACCCGCCAACGTTTTGTTTCCTTTGAATTCAATTATCCTCCGGCCGAATTGGAGGCCACCATTGTTCTGGAAGAATCCGGCATCGAGCAACCGCTTGCGGAAAAGCTTGTCCGCCTCGCGACCATGACCCGGAGCCTGAAAGACTCGGGACTACAAGAGGGAGCAAGCACCCGGCTCCTGATCCATGCCGGCAAACTCATCAAAAGCGGAATCACCCCGCGAACTGCTTGCAAGGCAGCGATCACGGAAACCCTGACCGATGACCATGAAATGCTTGCGGCTCTCGAGGAAATGACCTCCTCTCTCTTCTAAATACAGGTGGGTGTTCTGGACACACACGAACTCAAAGCCAAATTTATCCAGGCTGTATTGCCGGACATTCTCAATGACTGGGAGATCGATGAGATAATCGAGCCCCTGCACGGGTTGCCCGATTCCGCGCTGAATGAAGTTTTTCGTCAGGTCACGGCCATCTGGCCGGTGAGCCATGCCCTGTGCAATAACTTTCTCCACGCGGTCGCAAACGGGCTGACCTGCCTGCATCACTCCCAGTTTGGTGATTGGGTCAAGGCCATTCTTGAGGCGTACGAATCCGGAGGACTGCATCAGGCACGGCAACTCTTGGAACGAGTCGATGAAACATTTCTCTGCTCGATGCGCGGCGAAACAGGGATCAGCCTTGCAGAGGTCGCCGGCAGGTTACAGCCCTATGCAACCGGACTTGCCGGGTATCCCCTGGCACTGACCGCAGGCGCAGAAATATATACTGATACTGCTGCGGTATATCTTCCCTCCAGGATCGCCATCTTGCCACAACTGGCGGAAAATTTCCTGCTCTACAAACTCATCATCTCCTTTCAGTGGGCTTTTTCCGCCATAGGCACTTTTTCGCTCCCCTTCTCCGAGATCTCTCCGGCGATTATCGCGACAGCCAAAAGATACCACGCTGCTGTTCCTCCTGAATTTTCGTGCCTCAGTGACTTTTTCAGCGTGTTTCCGAATCCCTCCGCTGTGGCTCATCTTTTTCACCTTGGCGAAACAGCACGGGCAACCTCCTTTCTCCACAAAACTCTTCCCGGCCTCATGCGGGAAAGCATCCCGATATTCCAGGCACTTGCCCAGGACATCCTCCCAAACGCACGATGCGCCACCGCACATCTGCAAAGAACCATCTTCAGCCATGCTTTGCAGGACTCTCGCGGTTTGCTGCCCTTCGCCACGCCCATCGCAATCCAATTCAACGCGCTCTTTCAGCATGACAAGTCAAGTTATGACTCCGCGATTTTTGTGGTGGAAGCCTATGACTGGTTCCTTGCCCAAGCCGAAGACTCCTGTCCGCCCATAATTTTCCAGGGAGTGCTCCGTCCGGCAGAGGTTTTGGCGGTAAAGCGCAAAAAAATGTCGGAAACCAAGGAACAATTTATCACAGCGCTCGCCGCCATAATCAAGGCACAATCCGTTCAGGATGTTCCTTATGATGAAAAAGCGTACCCTACCCCATCCACGAGTTTTTCCGACCTTGAGACCCAGACCGGACTTATCATCCCGCCTGAGAAAACCGGTCCGCCGCCAAAGGACACCGAAAGACAGCAAGAAAAAACTATCGAATTCATCACCATCGACGACACCCGTATCGTCTTGCCGGATGAAGTCAAAAAACTTGCCAGAGAAATCATCGATGATTTCGGGCAAATTCCGAACCAATACATCTCCAGTGCCAAACAGGCGGCAGGTTCGGCACTGGCGCAAGGCAACGCTCCACCCCCTCAAGATGGGGAACCCCTTGGTGGAACAGGCCTCTATATCTATGACGAATGGGACTACCGACGCTCCGGCTTTCGTAAAAACTGGTGCTCGCTTACCACCAAAAAAATTATCCCGGTCACCGGCGCTTTTGTCGGCAACACCTTGGCAAAATACAAAGGGCACCTGACCCGGCTCAAGCGACAGTTCGAAATGATGCGCAATCAGGAACGCTTTGTCCGACGTCAAAAAGACGGAGACGAAATCGACCTGGATGCACTCATCGAAACGCTTGCCGATATCAAGGCAGGCCTTTCCCCTTCGGAAGATCTCTTTATCCGTCTGGCAAGGGACAACCGCGACATCAGCGTTCTCTTTCTCATCGACATGTCCTCCTCCACCGAAGGCTGGGTAAACACGGCAATCAAGGAATCGCTGCTTCTCATGTGCGAATCCCTTGAAATTCTGGGCGACACATACGGTATCTACGGTTTTTCCGGGATGCGTCGTTCGCGCTCCGAGCTGTTCCTCATCAAAGGACTTGACGAAACTTACAGCGAAGAGGTGAAAGGTCGGATTGCCGCCATCGCTCCCCAGGAATACACGCGGATGGGGCCGCCCATCAGGCATCTGACCACCCTCCTTGCCAAAAATGATGCCAGAATCAGATTACTCATCACGCTTTCCGACGGAAAACCCGAAGATTATGACGATTACAAGGGAGATTACGCCATTGAAGATACCCGTCACGCCTTGATTGAAGCCAAGGCCTTGGGGGTGCATCCATTCTGCATCACCATTGACAAGCAGGCGCATGCCTACCTTCCGCACATGTACGGAGAGGTGAATTATATCTGTATTGACGAGGTCAGAAAACTGCCCAACCGCATTCCCGAGATCTATCGGGGGCTCACTTCCTGACCTGCTAAAAAATCAGAATTCCCAAGCAGAAGCATCCGGTTGACGCGCGCCTGTTTTCATTTGACCTCAAGACCAAGCCGCGATAGAGTTAATATCAAGTACTTCTCCCCCACAACCCATCCTGGAAACAAAACACATGAGCCAACCGAACAAGCCTGCCGACAAAAAAAAATCACGCTCTAAGGTCATCTTCGGCCTCATACTGCTTCTCGCTCTCGGTCTTTCCGCTCTCTGGTATTTTTCAAAAGACCAGACCCAGACTCCTGTCTCGGAACCATCGGGACAATTCACGGAGTTTCCGCCGGCAACGCCGGACATCCCTGCCGACACGGACAGTCAGACACCCCAGGATGCGTCTTCAGTCACCGGACAGCCTCCAATTGAAGCCCTGGTTACCACGGCAACCACCTGCGAACAGACGGCAGAGGAAATCAGTGCGTTTTTCAGCGCCTTGGATGGGAAGGATTATATCAATGCACGACAGCTCAAAGGCGGCAGTCAGAAATACTTCACTCGGCTGGTAAACAAACTCATGGCGAAGCCGCCCATTGTCGCCAGGGAAAAGGAAAGCCTCACCTCCATCCTCAACAACGCGGCTCACCTGTACCGCACACTGGGGAAGAACGATGTCGCGCTCATCAAGGAAATTCTCGCACAGGAGGGGGCTTCGCTTGAATCCACAATGGCCCTGTTCTACCGCTGGTCGGAGCTTGCCCCGAAATGCGAGATGACGAAAGCTTCAGTCCGCCTCCCTCTCCCGGGTCTTTATGAATATGCAGGTTTTTTCCTGAATACCCTTGGTGGACAATCCTATTTGTTCCGCCGGGAAACACGGGTGCGGATGCTGGGGAAATATTATTCGATTCTGGTGCTTGATCGCGCAAATGACGCATCCATGAACCGTTACGGCATTGACATCAGACCTTCGGTGGATTCCCTGCTCGAGGAGATGAAATCCACCACCAGCCTTGCCGGACGGGACACCTATCTGGCCCGGCTCATCCTGCTCCGAGACAAATACCTTGCCCGATACGGAGCGGCGAACGCCAAACCAGCCGCTACGAAATAGGTATATTTATTCCGATTTTTATAAAAAACCGCACAAAAAAATCCGGCACGGAAATAACCGACCGGATTTTTTTGTTTTCCTCAGGAACTAGGACTATGAAAACATCTGCAAAAAGCTGAGACAGCCGCCCCCGGTTTTCTTGGGGCTGTCCCCTGCCTGACTCGCACAACCAACAGTTCCCGCCAATACTGCCACGCACACGAGCACGGTAACGATTTTCGCCCCACGCACCCA
>VMSS01000246.1 GCA_013791995.1 Desulfurivibrio sp.
ACTTCCATACCGGCAGCGACTGGTGGATGAAGGCGTTCCGCATGCCCCTGGAGAAGAGGAGCACCGGTGGGAACGACGCGCGGTAGTGTGTGAATCCGTAGCGGGTTAAGTCCTCGGTCTCCTCTTCCTGAGCCAATGAGACGACGGCGCGAAGCCCGCCGGCATAGAGCTCTGTGGGCTTCCAGGGAGCGAGGTGCGGGCCGGGGCGCCCGGCCAGTAGATGATCGATGACCCAATATATATGTTCCATGGCGCGATTCTACCTGTGCTGGGGGTGTTGTCAACGTTGGCGTAAGCAGGGCTATCGCATGCGGCTCAGGCAGCAGACTCATCGGTCATCCCGAGCTCGCCCGCTCAGGCCTGAGCGGGGTTGAGAGTCAACCTTGCTGACAGATGACGCCGCCGCGCTCTCGCAGAGTTCGCGGGATCTAATCACCGGACAAAACGCCGTGTTCGTGCCGCAGCTTCTCTCGCCGGCTCGGATTGTCGATGAACATACCTGCTCAACTCGCTACTACTGATTCGGACATGAGCAGCCAAACTCAATCAAACGTCTAGACGTCACCCTGAGCGCGGTCGAAGGGTCTCTGGAGCGAGATCTCTCGATTTCCTTCGACTACGCTCAGGACAGGCCGCTACGCTCACTCGAAATGACGGTTTAGTTTTTCACGTCCAGACCAGTCATGACATGCAGCCAAAAACCCATTACTATGCACATCGGCAGCGTATCTTTCTCCCGGGACATGCGCTCGACGTCCCGAGCAGACGTCGGGCGCGGGTCAAAGCTCTCCCACCACGCTTCAGGCGGATCATGCCTGAGCCGGCCCAGGCTGAGCAAACTCAGGACACCGGCCGATCCTGGGTTTCCTTGCGTGTAATCGTGGCCTGAATCGCGCGGTTCTCGCGCGATGGCGGTGATCCGGATGACAAGCGATATATAGTCTGACTCAAATGCGAATATCCTGCCGACACCGTCGAGTCCCGCGCAGGAGAGATTGCCCTCCCGGTGTCGAACCGGACCCACATCGGGGCAGCCGGGTCTGCCCCGAGCTTGACGGAAGCGTTGATCTCCCTATCCTAGCAGTTTGTCGGAGAAGTCAGGTGTACCGAAGAAAGAGAATCTTGATATAGAATACGGGTATGGCAAGAAAATACAAGACCGCCGACTACGAAAGAACACTCGGGCTGAAAATCAGTATGCGTGACGTCCTGGCGCCTGAGCATTTGGCCCGTTTCATTGTCGATATGATTGCCCAGCTTGATTTGAGCGGGATTTACGGCCAGTATGGTGACCAAGGTGCCCCGCCATACGCGCCGGAAGTACTGCTGGGGTTGCTGTTTTACGGCTACGCCACGGGCGTTTTCAGTTCGCGCAAGATCGAAAAAGCGACCTACGAAGTGATCCCATTCCGTTTCATTGCCGGTGACATGCATCCGGACCATGACACCATTGCTCACTTTCGCCAACAATTTCTAGCCGAACTGAAAGAGCTGTTTGTCCAAATGTTGCTGATAGCCCAGGAGATGGGACATTTGCAGTTAGGTAACGTCAGTCTGGATGGGAGCAAAATCCATGCTGACGCCTCCAAGGGCAAAGCGGTCAGTTATAACCACCTATTGGTCATCGAAGCCTATCTGCAAACCGAAGTCAACGAGTTGTTCGCTTTGGCTGATGCCGACGAAGGGGGACAACTGCCCAAAGAGATGAACATCACCCATGAGATTGAGCGCCGTCAGCAGCAATTGAAGCAGCTGACAGAAGCGAAGAAGGTATTGGAGGCGCGTGCTCAGGCGCGCTATGAAGCCGAGCAGGCTGAATATGAAGCCAAGATGCAGGCGCGAGAAGAAAAAGCAGCCCAAAAGAAGCAAAAACCGCGCGGAAGATCTCCCCAACCACCGACACCTGGACCGCGTGACAGAGACCAATACAATTTCACCGACCCCGAATCGCGCATCATGAAAAACGCGAACAACAGCGGGTTTGACCAGCATTACAACGTCCAAGTCGTTGTTGATCATGGTAGCCGGCTGATAGTGGGTCATTGGTTGTGCGACCACACCAATGACAAGCAGGCCGCCTTGCCCACCATCGACAGCGTGTCACCAGAACTGGGTCAACCGAAAGCGGCCAACTTGGACGCGGGCTACTTCTCTCAAGGCAACATCAACGGCTTGCAAACGCGCGGCATGGACCCTTACATCGCTACCGGGCGTAGCTCCCATCATCAGGGTTGGCGTGCTTACTTCATGGATAATCCCGACCCACCGACAGAAGATGCTTCGGCTAAAGAGAAAATGGCTTACAAGTTGCGCACCGAAATCGGCAAGGCGCTTTACCGCTTGCGCAAATCGACGGTCGAGCCGGTGATTGGCCTTATCAAGGAGGTGTTGGGCTTTCGCCAGTTCTCTTTGCGCGGTTTGTCCGCTACCGGTGGTGAATGGACCCTCGTTTGTCTGGCTTACAATCTGAAGCGGTTGCATACCCTGCAGATTGGGTAGCGGGGAGGCTGCTAACCCCTGCCTGTTGCCCGTCAACGGGGCACAAAATCGGGTCACATTCATGGTTTAGGTGCCAATATGAGCCGTCAGCAGCCTGTTTTGGCTTTCTGAAATCGTGATTGACCTATCGAGTGCCTGTCAGAAACTAGTTTTCCGACAGGCTGCTAGCTTGCTCACTATCCTGCTCCTCTACAGAAAGGGGGGACGGTCTTCCCCGGAATCACGA
>VMSS01000040.1 GCA_013791995.1 Desulfurivibrio sp.
CAACAACGATTGCCCGTTCATCACGCTGGTGGCGAGAAGCCAATCGCCTGCCAGCAGCCAGAAGAAGGCGATTGCGCCGTACGTTGCGAGAATGGGCCAGAATGGATATCTGATTTTCTGCATGACCTGCCTTTTTTAAGAAAGGGGATACTTCCAGCATACGAAATATACACCATAAAAAACAAGGGGTGGTTTTTATCGGTTCAATTTCGGGCAGTGCTGGAAAGCTTGAAATCGTGATGGGAAGCGGATGGCAAGCGTGGTACAATCGCTTTTTTTCAGAGAAATCTACTCAGACAAGGGAATCTCCATGCCCCCTATCATCGATTTTCATGCCCACGCTTTTCCGGATCAGGTGGCAGCCAGGGCCATTCCCGCCCTGGAAGAGGCGGGCAAGGTTACAGCCTGTCTTGACGGCCGCATCGATTCATTGCTTTCAAGCATGGATACGGCAGGCATCGCCCAAAGCGTCATCTGCTCCATCGCCACCCGGCCCGAACAGTTTACCTCGATTCTTTCCTGGTCGCGGGATATCCGCTCCGAGCGGATCATCCCTTTTCCCTCGTTTCATCCCGATGCTCCCGACGGACTGGAGCAGATAGCCGCAATCAGTAAGGCCGGATTTTCGGGCATCAAGATGCACCCATATTACCAGAATTTCGTGCTGAACGAGGAGCGGATGTGGCCGCTCTATGAAAAGATAGCGGCAGAGGGGCTTATTCTGGTGATGCACACCGGCTTTGATATCGCTTTTCCCAGGGAGAGAATCGCCGACCCGCGGATGGTTGCAACGGTTATGGATCGGCTGCCGGGATTGAAATTTGTTGCCACCCACTTCGGGTCTTGGGATCTCTGGGATGAGGTGGAGGAGTTGCTGCTCGGCAGGGAGGTGTATCTGGATCTCTCCTACGCCCTGCATCTGTTGCCCAGGGAAAGGGCCCGGGAGATGGCCCTGGCGCACCCGGAGGATTATTTGCTTTTTGGCACGGATTCGCCGTGGGCCGACCAGCAGGAAGTGCTGGCGCAGATTTCGACCCTCGGGCTTGGTGCACGGCTGGAAGAAAAGATTCTTGGGGGGAATGCGGCCCGATTGCTTGCCGCAGGGGAATAACTATTCTGCGTCGTCATTGCGGTGAAAATCGAAAATCAGGACTCACAGGTATCTGGACTCCGGTTTTCGTCGGGGAGACGGCGGATGGTGCATCGATTGTTTCTGCAAGAGCGCGCTATTTTGCCGGAGCCCGCAGGCTTAAGGCCAGCATCACGCCGGTGGCGGTGAAGCAGGCGGCCATGAGAAAGCTGCTGCCGAAGCTGAGGCTTTTTTCAGCCAGCAGCCCGGCTATTGCCGGACCGGCGATCTGGCCCAGGGCGAAGATAAAGGTGATAAGGCCGAAAATGCGGGCTGCTTTCCGCGGACCTCCATAATCCCCGGCCAGCGCCGCCATGATCGAGGGGATGGACCAGGCCACCACTCCGAAGCAGCCGATGGAGAGGTACAGAAACGGGGCGGAAAGCGGGCGGGAAACCAGAAGGTAGGCCGCAGTCTGGATGGCAAAGATGATGGCCAGCGTGTATTTGCGGCCGATCCGGTCGGAAAGGGAGCCGAAAATCGGGCCGGAAAGCAGGCTCAAGCCGCCAACCAGCGACCAGAAGCTGCCTGCCTGTGCTTCGGAAAATCCGTGTTCCTGAATAAGCGACGTGACAATGAAGGTCGCGTAAATCACGTAGGTATACCCGAAGAGAAAATACAGCCCGCCCAGATGGGCTATGTCCCGCAGGCTTATACGGGGCTCTGTTCCGGCCAGTTCAACCGCGGCCTCGTTCGGCGTCTCGCCCAGGGGGCGCAGTTTTTTCTCCTGCGGGCTGTTCCGCAACATTATCAGGCATAACCCCGCCACCAGCAGGATGATCACGCCCAGCACCTGCCAGCTCAAGCGCCATCCCTCCGCACCGCCCAGATTATTCAAAAACGGCACCAGCCTGCCGGAAAGCAGGATGGCAAAGCCGCTGCCGATCACGACAAAGCCGGTGGCCTTGCCCCGGTGGCTTTTGGCGAACCACTGGGAAATGAGGCCCATCATCGGTACGTTGGCCGCGCCGCTGCCCATGCCGGTGATGGTATAGCACACGAGAATCATGGCCAGAGAGGTGCTTCGACCGATGAGGATCATGGTCAGACCGATGGCGGCTAGCCCTATGACGATAAGACGTCGGTAGCCTAAGCGATCGACCAGCGATCCGCAGAACAGAACCGCCACCAGATAGCCCGCGAAGTTCATGGTGCCGATCAATCCCATCTGGCTGTAGGAAAGATGGAGCGACTGGCCCATTGCCGGCAGGATCATGCCCAGAGCGAAACGGCCCAGGCCGAGGCAGGCAAAGATGCAGAAAGTGCCGGTCCAGACGATGTGCCAGCCGTAGTGGAGGGCGTTTTCGCGCTCAATCGTCATGTTTTCATGACGCCTGGGCGGCAAGGGCTTTTTTGCGATTGTGCTCGTAGCGCATCTGCAGAATCTCGACCAGCAGGGCAAAGCCCATGGGCAGATAGATGTAGCCCTTTGGCACATGCTTGTGCAGCCCTTCCATGAAGATGGTCACCCCGATGGTGATCAAAAAGGACAGGGCGAGAATCTTGATGGCTGGATGCTGGAGGATGAATTCGCCGATGGGCTTGGCGAAAAAGAGGATGGCCACGAAGGAAACCATTACCGAACTGATGATGATCCAGACCTGATTGGTGAGGCCGATGGCGGTGATCACCGAGTCAATGGAAAAGACAATGTCGATCAGGACGATCTGGGTGATGATCGCGGCAAATCCGCCCATGACCATGCCTGGGCCGATTCCTTCCTCCTTGTCCTCCACCGTGTGGTGGATTTCTCGTACCGCCTTCCAGAGGAGGAACAGACCGCCTGCAATCAGGATCAGATCCCGGACGGAAAAATCCAGGAACACGGTGTTGGTGAGGTTGGTCAGGCCGAGGAGCGCGACCAGCATGCCGATCCTGGCGATCAGGGCAAAGGCGAGCCCTGCCAGCCGGGCCCGGTCGCGCTTTTCCGCAGGCAACCGGCCGACAAAAATCGAGATGACCAAAATGTTGTCAACTCCCAGGACCAGTTCCAGCCCGACCAGCAGGGCAAGCAACGCCAACGCGTCTCCCATGTGTACAACCTCGGTGTGATAATGTCGGGTTATGCAACAAGTCGTCACACCGGTGAAAACCGGTGTCCAGCCCTTCCGGAACTATCCCAAAAAAGACTGGATTCCGGCTTTCGCCGGAATGACGGGAATTATGATTATTCCAAAGCCTTTGCCGCAGCCAAGGCCTTTTTGAACCCCTCGGCGGAACGGCTGATCACCGCATCCTCCACGCAGAAGGCGAGTCGGAAATAGCCCGGCATGCCGAAGCCCCGGCCCGGCACGCCCAAAATCTTTTGTTCGGCCAGCAAAGCGACAAATTGGGCGTCATCGGCGATGGGGGATTTCGGGAACATGTAAAAGGCGCCTTTGGGCGGGACAAATTCATAACCTGCCTCGCTCAGAACCTTGCAGAACAGTTCGCGGCGGCGGGCATAGATGGAGCAGTCCACCGTGATGCCCTGAAGCTCGGCAACCACCCGCTGCATCAGAGCCGGGGCATTGACAAAGCCCAGAATACGGTTGGCCAGGGTCATGGCTCCGAGGAGTTGCGCCTTGCCTTCGATTTCCGGGTGCACGGCGATGTAGCCGATGCGTTCGCCCGGCAGGGAAAGTTCCTTAGAGTACGAAGATGCGATGAGGCTGTTGTTGTACGCCTTGAAGATGCTGGGCACAACATGGCCGTCGTAAACAATCTTGCGGTAGGGTTCGTCACTGATGAGGTAGATGGTCTGTTCCGCCTTGCTCAGGATCGCGCCGAGGCCCGCAAGCTCCGTGGCTGAATAGATCTGGCCGGTGGGGTTGTTGGGGCTGTTGATGATGATCGCCTTGGTCTTCGGAGTGATGGCCGCTTCGATGGCTGTCAGATCCAGGCTGAAATCGGGGGCGGTGTTGACGATTTTGGTTACTCCGCCGTGGTTGTCCACGTAGAAGTTGTACTCGACAAAGAAGGGGGCGAGGATGATCACTTCGTCGCCCGGATCGAGCAAGGACTTCATCACCACGTTGATGGCTCCGGCCGCGCCCACGGTCATCAGAATATCGTCCTGGCTTACCGTCATGTCCTGTTCACGGCCGATCTGTTTTGCCACCGCCTCCCGGACAAAAGGGTAGCCGTTGTTGGCCATGTAGCCGTGGCTGCCAGGGGTTTCCGCTGCAGTAATCTTGCGCACCGCTTCCTGATACTGGGCCGGAGGCGGCAGGTCGGGGTTGCCGAGACTGAAGTCGCAGACCTGGTCCGCGCCAAACTGCGCCTTGAGCCGGGCGCCTTCTTCAAACATCTTGCGGATCCAGGAGGAGCGTTCCGCGAATGTGATCATTTTTTGTGAGATAGCCATGATTTCACCTTTGTTTTTGTTGTTGCCGTTATCACGCAGCCGAGCAGCGCAAACGCGAACGGTCAAGCGCGAGGACTGTCTGAGGGCGTAGCCCGAGTTCCGCAGCGCCCGTTCGCGTTGAGCAGCGCAGGGAAGCCCGCAGGGCCAAGTGATGGGCTGCCTTTTCTTTTCGGTTCCTTTTCTTTGGGCATGCAAAGAAAAGGAATGACCTTACAACTTACGTTTGTCAATCACCCGTTTCGCCTTGCCTTCACTGCGTTCCAGGGTTTTTTCCTCAACCAGTTTGACCTCGACGCCGATGCCCAGTTCCGAGGCAAGCTGGCGTTTGATCGTCTCGATTATCTCCCGCTGTTTTTTCATCTCGTCGAAGAAGATAGACTCCACCACTTCCACGAGAACGGTGATTTTGTCAAGTCTGCCTTCCCGTTCCACCACGATCTGGTAATGGGGCTTGATTCCCTTGATCTCAAAAAGGATATGCTCGATCTGTGAGGGATAGACATTCACCCCCTTGACGATGAGCATGTCGTCGGTGCGGCCCAGCACCCGTTCCATCCTGCGCAGGGTGCGGCCGCAGGGGCAAGGCTCCTCGATGATCCGGGTGAGATCGCGGGTGCGGTAGCGGATCACCGGAAAGGCCTCCTTGGTCAGGGTGGTGATCACCAGTTCGCCGATTTCGCCCGGTCGCACCGGGTCCAGGGTATCCGGATTGATCACCTCATAGATAAAATGGTCTTCGTTGAGATGCAGACCGTTGCGTTCCCGGCATTCTCCTGCCACCCCGGGCCCCATGATCTCGCTTAATCCGTAATTGTCGGTGGCGATGATGTTGAGTTTGTTCTGGATCTCGTGACGCATGGCCTCGGACCAGGGCTCGCCGCCGAACAACCCGTATTTCAGGGAAAGCGAGCTGGTGTTGATCCCCATTTCTTCCATGGTATCGGCCAGAACCAGGGCGTAGCTCGGGGTGCAGATCAGGGCTGTGGTGCGAAAATCCTGCATGATCTGGATCTGGCGTTTGGTGTTGCCGCTGGAGATTGGGATGACCGAAGCGCCCACCCGTTCGGCCCCGTAATGCAGACCGAAACCGCCGGTGAACAGGCCGTAGCCGAAAGCGATCTGCACCACGTCATCGTTGGTGACCCCGGCTCCGGTGAGCACCCGGGCCGTCAGTTCCGACCAGGTCTTGATGTCGTTTTTGGTGTAGCCCACCACCGTGGCCTGGCCGGTGGTGCCGGAGGATGAGTGGACCCGGACCACATCGCGGAGCGGCACGGCAAAGAGGCCGTAGGGGTAGTTATCTCGCAGATCCTGCTTGGTGGTGAAGGGCAGGCTGGTAAGCTCTGAAAGCGAACGGAAACCGTCCGGGTCCACCTTCAGATCCTTGAATTTCTGGCGATAAAAAGGTACATGGGTGGCCACCCGGTAGAGGGTGGACTGGAGCCGCTCAAGCTGGAGCTGTTCAAGATCCTCGCGAGGAATGCATTCTTTTTCCTGATCCCAGTACATCGCTGCCTCCCTATATTTTTTTGCCACGAAACCCACGAAAGAACACGAAAGTTTTTTTGAGCACAGAAACGAATTGCAGCCAAACCGATCGTGACCGATTTTTTTATTTTCGTGCCTTTCGTGGCTAATTTTCTTTCACGTCCCGGCCCAGATAGGCCCGCTGCACGTCCCGGTTGGCCAGCAAATCTTCGGAAGCCCCCTGGAGAATGATCTTGCCGGTTTCCAGCACATAGCCGCGATCCGCAACCCTGAGGGCGGCCTTGGCGTTTTGCTCGATGAGCAACACGGTGTTTCCCGCTTCGCGCAGCCGGGTGATGATCTGAAAAATGTTTTTGACAATGAGCGGCGCCAATCCGGTGGAAGGTTCGTCCAGCATGATCAGTGCCGGTTTGGCCATGAGCGCCCTTCCCATGGCCAGCATCTGCTGTTCGCCGCCGGACAGGGTGCCTGCCAGCTGGTTGCGCCGTTCGCGCAGGACCGGGAACAAATCATAGATGTATTCAATCTCTTCCTGCATTTTGGCCTTGCCCTGCCGGTGCTGGACATAGCCGCCAAGCACCAGGTTCTCGCGCACGCTCATGGTGGCGAAGACCTGGCGGCCTTCCGGCACCAGGGAGCAGCCCCGGAATACGATTTCTTCGGCCTTGAGGCGCTCGATATTGTCGCCCTTGAGGACAATCTCCCCGGCCGTGGCACGGATCAGGCCGGTGATCGCGGCCAGCAGTGTGGTTTTGCCCGCGCCGTTGGCGCCGATCAGGGTGACGATCTCGCCGGGATTTACATGCAGGGAGATGCGTTTCAGGACCCGGAGCTTGCCGTAGCCTGCCTCCAGATTTTTAATCTTAAGCATCGTCTTCCCCCAGGTAGATCCGAATCACCTCTTTATTATGCTGGATTTCAGAGGGTGTTCCTTCCGCGATCTTTTCGCCAAAGGAGAGCACCACGATCTCGTGGGAGATATCCATGACCAAGGACATGTCGTGCTCAACCAGCAAAACGGTGATGCCCTGTTCGTTGATCTTGGTGATCAGCCGGGCGACCTCGGCGGTTTCGTAAATGTTGAGTCCTGCCGCGGGTTCGTCCAGCAGCAACAGTTCCGGCTCCATGGCCAGGGCTCGGGCGAATTCCACGGCCCGCTGCTGACCGAAGGCGAGGCTGGTGGCTTCAACCTCGGCCAGATCGGCGATGTCGAGTAGAGCCAGCAGTTCCAGGGCAGCGGCGCGGCTTGCGTTTTCTTCTTTTTTGGTCCAGGGCAGGGAGAGCATCCCGGAGATGAATCCGGCCCGGCTCCGGCAGTGGCGGCCGACCATTACGTTTTCCAGGGCGGTCATGCCGGGATACAGCTTGATGTTCTGGTAGGTGCGGGCCATGCCCAGTCGGGCAATACGGTAAGGCGGCAGTCCATGGATGGGCTGACCCTTGAAATGGATGGCGCCTGAGCTTGGCAACAGGGTGCCGGAGATCAGGTTGAAAAGCGTTGTCTTGCCCGCACCGTTGGGGCCGATCACCGCCTTGATCATGCCCTGGCGTACGGAAAAACTGGCGTCGCTCACCGCCTGCAGGCCGCCGAAACGGCGGGAGAGATTTTTGATTTCAAGGAGCATCACTCACCCCGTCTCAGGATGCGTTTGAAGGTTGCCGACAGGGAAATACCGAGCAATCCTTGCGGGGCAAAGAGCATGATCACGATGAGGATAGCCCCGAACACCGCGTCGTCGTATGAACCGAACATGCCGCGCAACGACATGATGTTCAGCAGTGCACCCATGGTCAGCGCTCCCCAGAGGTTTGCCATGCCGCCGATGGCGACAATAGCCACATAGCGCACCGATTTCATGATCCCGGCCTCGGAAGGGCCGATGCCGCCGTTGTAATGGGTGAGAAATATGCCGGCGACGGAGGCAAGCACTGCACTGATCACAAAGGTGTTCAGTTTGTAGCGGGCAGTATTGATTCCCGTGGCGTTGGCCGCTCCCTCGGCTCCGTGGATGGCTTTCAGCGCGCGGCCCACCCGGGAGTGGATCAGGTTGACGAGCAGCCACATGGCAAGGGCCACCATGCCCCAGGCAAGGTAGTAGTTGCTGACCCTGGAGCTGAAATCACCGCTCACCGAAAGTCCCGGCAGGAGCGGAAACCCCGGCACATCGGAGATGCCGTCCGCCTCTCCGAAGAGGGGAAAGGCCAGGGCCAGCCGATAGACGATGATGCCGAATCCCAGAGTGGCCATGGCCAGGTAGTGCCCTTTGAGCTTGAGCACCGGGATGCCGATGGCATACGCCACGACAATGGTGACCAGAATGGCGCAACCGCAGGCCGCCCAGGGCTGCACATGAGTAAAAGCGCTGCCGAACATGTCCTGACCGTGCACCAGCAGACCCAGCTCATCGCAAAGGGAAATCAGGGAATTATCTTTGAAGGGCACAAGATTTTTCGTGGTGAGCATGGCGGAGAGATAGCCGCCGATGGCGAAAAATCCGGCATGGCCCAGGGATATCTGCCCGGCATAGCCCATGAGCAGGCAGAGGCCCACAATCACCAGCGAGTAGTAGGCGGTCATGGTGAGCGGGGTCAGGTAAAAGGCGGTGTCGGTGGCACGGGTCAGCAATTGGACACCGATGATTGCCAGCACGAGCAGGCCAAGAGGCAGATGGCGTTTCATGATTAAAACTCCTTCAGATCCGCGGCATCTTTGTTGCCGAACAGGCCATGGGGCCGGAGGAACAAGATGGCAAGGAGAAGGCTGATGGAGATGGCGTCCTGGAAGGCCAGCGGTACCACGCTGACGCTGAACGATTCGATAAGGCCCAGCAGAAGTCCGGCTGCCACCGCAGCCATGCTGCTGCCCAAGCCCCCGAGAATGGCCACGGTAAAGCCCTTGATCGCGAGGCCGGTGCCGATATCGTATTGGCTATAGGTGATGGGGCTCATTACGCAGCCGGCCAGGGCGCCGATTCCGGCGGAGAGCATGAAGGAAAGGGTGACCATGTTCTTGGTGCTGATGCCGCACAAGGTTGCGGCCACCCGGTTGGCGGCGCAGGCCTGCATCTTTTTGCCCTGCAGGGTGTATTTGAAAAACAGGCTCAAGGCCAGGACCATGACGGTGCAGACCCCGATCACCCAGAGAACCTGGGGTGAGACCCGTGCCCCCATTATCCGGACGGTGGTGATTTCGTTGCCCACGAAATAGGGAAGGGAGCGGACTCCCTCACCCCAGATGTGCAGGGCCGCTTCGCGGACCAGGATGGAGATGCCGATGGTGATGATGATCATCCGCAGCACCGACGGCCGGTCCAGCCAGCGGATGAAAAGGATTTCCACCAGGGCGCCGATCAGCATGACCAGAAGCACTGCGGCGACAATGGCCAGGGGCAGGGGCAGCCATTGGTGCATGGAGATGGCGATCATCCCTCCCAGCATGACGAATTCGCCTTGGGCGAAATTGATGATGCCGGTGGTGTTGTAAATGATATTGAAGCCGATACCCACAATGGCGTAAATGATGCCGTAGGTGACGCCGGCCAGAAGGTATTGGCTGAATAGTTCCAGGGTCATTGGTCTCTACATTTCAACGCCGCCGAACCTGGACGGCTCGACGGCGTTGAGGAAGGATTGCTGGCAATCGCTGATTACCCGTGATGGACTCGTAAAAGGTCCGTTCTGTCGATGGAGCCGGTTAAGCAAAAAGACCGAGATGCAAGGCGGCGGGTCGGTCTTTTTGTGACGCCATTATTTCTTGTACTCGACGAAATTGCCCCCCTTGACGGTGAGCATTGTCACCGAGTCCTGGCCAAGGCCGTTGTGGTCGGTGGGGGAGAAATTGAAAACCCCGGCGGTGCCCACAAAGCCTTTCATGTTTTCGATGGCGTCGCGGACCTTTTCTTTGTTCGCTCCGGCCTGTTCGATGCCGCGGCAAAGGATCTTGAAGGCGTCATAGGCATGACCGCCAAAGGTGCTGGCCTCTTCCTTGAACTTTGTCTCGTAATCCTTCGTGTATTTGACCAGCACCGCTTTCTGCGGATGCTTGTCCGCCAACTTGTCGGCGATGAGCAAACGACCGGCCGGGAAAATGACTCCCTCGGCGGCAACGCCTGCTGCCTCAACATATTTGATGTTGCCGAAACCATGGCTCTGGTAGATGGGCACGTTCCAGCCTGCCTGCCGGGCATTTTTCAAAACAATGGCCTGGGCCGGCTCGATGGACCAGTTGATCACCGCCTGAATTTCCTTGTTGGCGGCAAGCTTGGCCACAATGGCGGAAAGATCTGTGGCCTTGCTGTCGTATACCTCGGTGGCCAGAACCTGGATGCCCGACTCAGGGGCCTGCTTCTCGATCTGTCCCTTGCCTGCCTGGCCGAAACCTGTGTTGCTGGCCAAAACCGCAATTTTGCTGATCTTGTTGGCCTTCATGGTCTCAAAGATTGCTTGGACAACCTGGCTGTCTTTCTGGGGGGTTTTGAACACGTACTTGGCCACCGGATTGACGATCTGTTCGGCTGCGGCGCAGGAAAGGAGGATGGTTTTGCCGTCCTCGCAGATCTGCTTGATTTTCAGAGTCTCGCCGCTGGTGGAGGGGCCGATGATGGCGAAAACCTTCTCTTCCTCGATGAGCTGCTTGGCAAAGGAGATGGCTTTTTCCGGGTTGCCGCCGGAATCCTTGATAATCAACTCTATCTTGTTGCCGCCGATCCCGCCCTTGGCATTGAGTTCCTCGGCCAGCATTTCGAGGGTCCGCGCCTCGGGAGCGCCAAGAAAGGAAGCCGGGCCGGTCATGGCCAGGATGGCGCCAATTTTGATCGTTTCGGCGCAGGCCATGGAGACCGACAGGGCCAGGGAGGCCGCGAGCATGATGATGGTTGCTGTAACTGATCGTTTCACTTTTTTCTCCTCATCAAATGTGTTGTATATTTTCCAACAGACGCCTCTCGCGACGCCTCACCGCGTATTTACAGGGCATGGACCTCGTCGTCGCTCAACAAACGGCAGCCCGCCTTCTGGAAAACGGTGACCGCCGCGTCCTGATCGTCAAAGCGGAACAGGAGCATGCCGGACTGGCCGCTTTTTTTGGTGAAGGCGTACATGTATTCCACGTTGAGCCCGGCTTTGCGGACGATCTGCAGGATAGAATCCAAGGCGCCGGGCTTGTCGGGCACCTCAACGGCCAGCACCTCGGTGATGCCGACCGTAAAGCCGTTTTCCTTTAAAACCTGCTGGGCCTTGTTGGTGTCGTTCACCACCAGGCGGAGGATGCCGAAATCCGCAGTGTCCGCCAGGGACAGAGCCCGGATGTTGATGGCGTTTTCTGCCAGGGTGTGGCTGATGTCGGCCAGACGACCGGACTTGTTTTCCAGAAAGATCGCAATCTGTTTTACTTTCATGGTGTGCCCCCCCTTCAGATTTTAGGAGCCGTCAGGGAACAGAAAAATTGCCGGTCTGTTCCGTTACGGCTTCTTATGGTGTTTGTACCATTGTGACTGCAAGGTTATTTGTTAAAACAGCTTCCGATTGTCGATGACGCGTTTGGCTTTGCCTTCGCTGCGTTGGATGGTTTTGGGTTCAACCAGCTTGATGGTGCAGGAAATGCCCAACAGATCCTTGATTTCATGCTGCAGCTTCTTGCCGAGCTTTTCCAGGGTTTTTACCTCATCGGAGAAGATTGCCTCGCTCACCTCCACCTGGACCTCGATCTTGTCCAGCGACCCTTCCCGTTCCACCACGATCTGATAATGCGGTTCCACCCCTTCCACGCCCATGATCACTTCCTCGATCTGGGAGGGGAAAACGTTGACCCCGCGGATGATCAGCATATCGTCGGTGCGCCCGGTGATTTTAGGTATCCGGTAAAATGTGCGGCCACAACTGCAGACGTCGGGGATCAGGCGGGAGATGTCCTTGGTCCGGTAGCGGATAACCGGGAAAGCCTCTTTGGTCAGGGTGGTGAAGACCAGTTCGCCTTTTTCTCCCATCCCTAGCGGTTCGAAGGTGTCCGGATCGACGATCTCGGGGAGGAAATGATCCTCCATGATATGCAACCCCTTCTGCTCCTCGATGCACTCGGCCGCAACCCCCGGACCCATGACCTCGGAAAGGCCGTAGATGTCGATGGCTTTGATCTTGAGGCGGGACTCGATTTCCTCGCGCATGGCCTCGCTCCAGGGTTCGGCCCCGAATACTCCAACCCGCAGTCTGAGGGTGGCCGGATCAATACCCTGATCCGCCATGGCGTCGGCGATATTTAATGCATAGGACGGGGTGGCGAGGAGAACGGTGGAGCCGAAGTCCTGCATGATCTGGATCTGACGTCTGGTGTTGCCCCCGGAGATAGGGATAACCGCAGCGCCCAGATTTTCGGCCCCGTAGTGGGCGCCGAGGCCTCCGGTGAACAACCCGTAGCCGTATGCATTATGGACGATGTCGCCGCTGTGCACCCCGGCGGCAGACAAGGTCCTGGTCATCAGTTCCGCCCACATCTCGATGTCACGCTTGGTGTAGCCCACCACCGTGGGTTTGCCCGTGGTGCCGGAGGACGCGTGGATGCGGACCACCTTTTCCATGGGCACGGTGAACAACCCGAAGGGGTAGTTTTTGCGCAGGTCTTCCTTGGTGGTGAACGGCAGCAGTCGGATGTCTGCCAGAGTCCGAATGTCCCCCGGCGTGACTCCCGCATCTTCCATTTTTTTTCGGTAATAAGGAACTGTTTCGTGGACCCGCGCCACCTGGGCCTTGAGCCGCTTCAATTGCAGGGCCTCCAAGGCTTCGCGCGGCAGGGTTTCGTATTCCTCGTTCCAGATCATTTGTTTGCCTCATTTTTTTTGCCACGAAAACCACGAAAGACACGAAAATTTCAAAGCAGGCATCAGCCGGTGGTTTTCTGTTCCCTTCCTCCTTGTTTGTCCAATCGTCCGGGAGGAGAGAATTTGTGGAAAGCCCTGTGAAATTTTTACAACTTTTCGTGTCCTTTCGTGGTTTTCGTGGCTATTTCTTTTTACTTTCCAGCCTTGCGGCCTTCTTGGAACGCCTTCAGGTTGACATCAAGAATCTTGGCAGGCAATCGTTTTTTGAGTACCTCCACCCAGGTCGCTTCATCAATCGGCAGATAAAGGGAGAGTACTCCCACCAGGGCCACGTTCACCGCCTTGAGATTGCCGACCTTGCGGGCGATGGCAAAAGCGTCCACCGGAACAAGGGCGATACCTTGCTGGGTGATGGCATCCAGGCAGTGGTCCGGATAGACCATTTTGCCGGTTGCCACAATGGGCGGGGCGATCTTCTGGGTGTTGACGATCACGATGCTTTTCTTGTTGAGGAAGGGCAGGTAGCGCACCGCCTCCATCATCTCAAAGGCCAGCATGATGTCCACCGTGCCCGGCTCGATGAGCGGGGAATAGACCCTGGTCTTGCCGAAGCGAAGATGCGCTTCCACCGAGCCGCCGCGCTGGGCCATGCCGTGGACTTCGCTTTTTTTGGCGTCAAATCCTGCGGCCAGAAGGGCATGGGCGGTGAGTTCGCTGGCCAGCAGGATACCCTGGCCACCAACCCCGCAAAAATGGATGTTTCCTTGCTCTTTCATTATTTTGTCTCCCCGGTGCTGATCGCGTCGAATTTGCACAGCGACAGGCACTGACCGCAACCGATGCAGGTGGTTTCGTTGATCAGGGCATAACCTTTCTGTTTTTCTTTCTTGCCCATGGCTTTTGCCTCTTCCGGCGAGAGCGGAACCCAGTTGATGGACGGACAGCCGATGCGCAGACACATCCCGCAGCCGGTGCAGTTTTCGGTGCTGCTCGTAAACGGAGTCTTGGGCCGTTTTTTCTCTTCGGGGGTCAGCACGCAGGGGAAACGGGTGATGACCACCGAGGGCTCGGGCCGTTCAATCTCCTCTTTGAGCACTGCGTAAGTCCCTTCGATATCATGGGGATCAACGGTTCGCACGTGTTTGACGCCGATGGCGCGACACAGTTCCGGAAGATCGATGGAATTGGCAGGCTCGCCCATGATGGTGGTGCCGGAGGCCGGGTTGGGTTGCTGGCCGGTCATGGCGGTGATCCGGTTGTCGAGGATGATCACCGTGGAATAGCTGTTGTTGTACACCGTGTTGATCAGGGAGTTGATGCCGGTGTGAATGAAGGTCGAGTCGCCGATTACCGCAACGATCTTGCCCAAGCCCTCATCGCCGAGCGCCTTGGCCATGCCGTGGGCCATGCCGATGCTGGCGCCCATGCAGACGCAGGCGTCCATGGCGGAAAGCGGAGGCAAGGCGCCCAGGGTATAGCAGCCGATATCGCCGGAAACAAAAACCTTGAGCCGGTTCAGGTTGTAGAACAGACCGCGGTGCGGACAGCCCGGGCACATGTTGGGCGGCCGCGGTGGCAGATCAACCGGCGCAAAGGTGGCGACACCGACATCACCGGTGATCGCCCTGCGGACCACGGAGGGAGAGAGCTCTCCGATGGCCGGGATCTTTTCCTTGCCGATGCAGGCGATGCCCATTGCCTTGACCCGCATCTCGATGAATGGGTCGAGGTCTTCAACGATATAGAGGGTGTCCACCTGAGCGGCAAAGTCGCGGATCATTTTTTCCGGCAGGGGATTGACCATGCCCAGCTTAAGAAAAGAGGCCTTGGGAAAAGCTTCCTTGGCGTAGAGGTAGCTGGTCCCGGCCGCGATGATGCCCATGGAGCGGTCGTCCATTTCGACCCGATTTTCCGCCCAGGTCTCGGCAAACTCGGCCAGCTTTTTTTGACGCTCGGCAATGGCAACCCTGCGGCCTCTGGCGTGGGCCGGCAGCATGACCATTTGAGCGGGATTGCGGACAAGCCCAGGGGTGACGCTGGAGGTTTGAATCTCGCCCGGGCTGACCACGCCCTTGACATGGGCCACCCTGGTGCAGCTTCGCAGCAGGACCGGGGTGTCGAATTGCTCGCTGATCTGGTAGCCAAGCTTCAAAAACTCCTTGGCCTCGGCCGGGTCGGCCGGTTCCAGCATGGGCAGCTTGGCCGCGTAAGCGTAATTGCGGCTGTCCTGCTCGTTCTGGGAGCTGTACATGGAAGGATCGTCCGCCACCACGATGACCAGCCCGCCGCGCACTCCGGTGTAGGAGGCGGTGAAAAGCGGATCGGCGGCAACGTTGAGGCCCACATGCTTCATGGTGGCCAGGGCCCGCACCCCGGCAAAGGAGGCGCCGATGGCGACTTCGAGGCCCACTTTTTCGTTGGGCGCCCATTCGGTGTAAATCTCTTTATAGTTGACCACGTTCTCGAGAATTTCGGTGGAGGGCGTGCCGGCGTAGCCGGAGGCGACCCGAACGGAGGCCTCATGCGCGCCAAGGGCCAAGGCCTCGTTGCCGGAATACCAGAGTTTTTCCTGGGTGGATTTTTTCTGCGTCACAGTGGACTCCTTGATGTCGGTTGTATCTCGGTAAAACTACGTATGTGCGGCATCATATGTACCATGGATCAGGCGCTTCTTCAACAGGCAGAAGCAGTGTCCGCTCAGGACATGCACGGCAGGTTTCCAGGCATCTTCACACCGGGCAATTCCAGTGGTAAGGGGCGCTAAAAAAAGGGGGCAGCACGGAGCCGCCCCTTTTTTTAGCTGTTCAAACAGAAACGTTTAGAACTTGAACTGGGTTTCCCAGTACAGCTCGGTGGCGTTGTCATCGTTGGTGCCAAACGCCTTGCCCGGATCAAGCAGGGCACCATACAACGAGAAGCTCAGGTACTTGTTGTACTGGTACTTGAGGTTTGCCTGATAGTAGTCCCCAAAATCGTCGTCCACGTTGGCGGCGGTTTTGTTCAGGCTGATTGTCGAATAGGAAAGGTTGGCAGTAAGCTTTTCCGTCAGGTTGGCGCTGGCGCCGAGGGTAACCATTTCCATGTTGCCATAGATGGCTTCGCCGACGGTGCTTGCATTTTGGCCAAAGGCAGGATCAGCAACCATGGAGGTATTTCCACCAGCTAAGTGAAGATACTTCCAGGCCAGGAGATCGCCCCATTGCGGCCAACCGCCGTAGAACACATCCCAACGTTCAAAATCACCGTTGCCGTCACCGTCATCTCCGGAGAGATAGGTGTATCCAGCGTAGACGCGCGGTTTGCAAGCGGTATCCTTAAAGGTGTAGCCTGCATCAAGCTTTACGCCGTAAGAATCCTGGTCCTGAGTGGCGTTGGCATCGCCGGTCTGGATGGCACCCTCGGCAGAGTAATCAATGCCGTTGGCCAGTTTATCGGAGAGGCGTGCGCCGTACATCCAGATATCTTTTTTCTTTGCTTCATCATGCCGGTTCAGGGCGTAAAGTTCCTGCTGCATACCGGTGATGGCGCATTTTTTGTTGGTCAGGTAGAAGCCGGACAGAGTGATGTCGTCGCCTGCGTTGCCATTTACACTGTTTGCTACGTTGTTTTCCTGATCCTGCAGATAGAGACCATCCAGCATCAGGTTGTCGGTGATGTTCCAGCGGAGTTTGACCCCATCAAAGTAGATGGAGGTGGAGGCGAACTGGGACTGGCCGTCCAACATGACAAAGCCGGAACCGTAGACCACGTTCTGACGACCAAAGGTGCCTTCAACGGGCAGACCCAACAGGTTCTTCACGTTAATATAAGCGTTGTCCAAAAACAGTTTGTTGCTGTTGTTGTCCAGGGCAGAGTCAATTGTAGTGCTTCCGCCAGAAGGGGTTACAACAGAAACCAGGGAGGCACCCTCGCCCCAGTTCTGGTTGGTGGCTTTGATGCGGACGGTCACATCGTCGGTGGGTGTGAAATCTGCCCAGAGGCTGCCCTTGGTCCGGAAGAGGTCGCGGTTGTCGCCATCCCCGTTGTCATTAAAGTCCCAAACGTTCTGTATATTGTAGCCGCGTATAGTGATTTCGCCACCCAAGGAAACCTTCTTGGTCCACTCGGCAGCGTCAAAGCCCTTTTTCACGGCGTCACTGGTGGAGGCGACTTCCTTGCCCATCTCGGCGTTTTTGGCCTTGAGCGCGTCGATTTCGTTTTTCATCGCCTGCATCTGGGCGTTGAATGCCTTGTTCATCTCGGCCATCTGTTTTTCCAGATCGGTTACCCGCTCGGCGCTGCTGCCTGCTCCGGCAGAGGCCAGGGTGGGCAGGCAGATCAGGGCTGCCAGGGCCACGGTTGAAATCTTCTTGATCATTTTCTCCTCCATTTATTCCAGAAAATTGAACAGTTAGCAAAAAAAACTGAATGCCTATTCATCCCGCAAAAAACAAAGATTTCTACCATGTAAAAAATAATTTGCAAAGGAGAAAAAGCGAGGCGGCTATCCCTGCTGGAAGGTCAGCCAGCGGCTCTGGGCCGAAGAGGAAAGAACCCCCACCGGATCGACATAATCATACACCCGCGCCTGTTTGTCGTGGGCCGGGCGTAGTACCCTGCCAACTACCTGGAGGAGGCGGCCGGTGAATTTGATGGGGGTGGTGAGAAAGAGGGTGGAGAGATCCGGGCAGTCGAAGCCTACCCCGATGAGCTGGACCGTGGAGATCAGCACCTTGATTTCCCCCTGGCGGATGGCATCCACCAGAGCGGTGCGCTGTTCCGCCGGAAGCTTGCCGGTGAGAACCGCGCTCGGGCACCCTTGTTTTTCAAGCATCGCGGCAAGTTCTTCGCAATGCTTGACCCGGTCGCTGACCACCAGAATAGTGCCTGGGGAGGTGGCCCGTTCTTTAAGGATGTCTGCAACAATGAGCTGGTTGCGGGCTGCGTTGCCGCAGAGCGCCTTCATCAGGGCCTGGTAATTGCCCCGGTATACATAGCGGAATTCCGTGGAACGCTGGAGATATTCCGGCTTGAGGACGGCGCCGCTCTCGTGCAGGTCGTGGCTTTCCACCTTAAAGGCTCGATCGCCCAGGTGCATGTAGATCAGCTTGGTCAGGCCGTCCCTACGGAAGGCCGTGGCCGAGAGGCCCAGCAGGTAACGGCAGTCAAAAGCACTCACCACCTCGGTGA
>VMSS01000089.1 GCA_013791995.1 Desulfurivibrio sp.
CATCTCCGTGCTGTGCGGCTGCCTGCTTTTGAGCCTTGCCGCCTGCAGCCTGAACCAAAGAAGCGTTCGCCCCTCTTGGGAAAATGGGGTATTGCGGGTCGGGGTCACGCCGAATTATCCCGGACTCATCCATAAAGCAGCAGACACCGGGCTGATCTCCGGCCTGGAAGCCGAATGCGCCTCCCTGCTTGCCGAGCGCCTCCACAGCAGACTCCAGTTTGTTGAACTGGAGTGGGAGAAGCAGATCCCCGCCCTGGAACGCAAGAAGGTGGACATCATCATGTCCGCCATGTCCATCACCGAGATGCGCAAGCTCCGGGTGGCTTTCAGCGAACCATATCTCGCCATCAACCAGATGGCCCTGACCACCAAAGCCGAAGAAAATACATTCCGGTCTGTTCAGGAAATTCTTGCCACCCGCAAACCCATCGGCGTGGAAAAAGGAACCACCGGTGATATCTTTGTCCAACGCTATTGCCTTGCAGCCGAAACGCTCTTTTTCTCGTCTCCGGATATCGCGGTGAAAGCACTCCGCGACAAGCGCATCGCCCTTTTCATCCACGACGGCCCAGTCCTCGGCTCCTATGTCGCCTCAAACTCCACGGACGACCTGGTTCTGCTCAAGATTCCCCTGACCAGTGAAGAGCTCGCCTGGGCGGTTCGTCTCAATGATCCGGACCTGCTCGAGGAGGTAAACTCCGCCCTTGCCGACTGGAAGGACGATGGCTCCCTGCAAAAACTTATCAAAAAATGGCTCCCCCAATGACCGACCGGAAAATATGCCGGACTTAGGCTCTGGTCCGCAAATGTTTACGCTTGCTGGGCCTTACGCCATCCCGCAGCCTTAAGACGCGCGATGCGGCCGATATTCCAGCTCTGGATTGTCTGAAGATATTGACGCTGGTCTTCACGCAGAAGAGCCATGATCCTTTCTTTTTCTTCCCGTATCTCCTCCCGTTCGCCGGGATACATCTCCAGCCAACAGGCATACCCCTGATCAAAGAGAAATTCCGGGCGCACGGCATCAGGGTCGAGTTGTAATTTTGCCGTGAGCAGCATGGTGGCGAGAATCATATCGTATTCGACCACCCAACCGTTGTCGTTGAGCATGGATCGCCCGTCAAACCCGGCATCTCCCGGGCAATTCGGACAAAATAGCCGCTGGATGACGTCTGATTGCAGAAGGTTGTCACGAAGATGAAACTGAACGGTTTCGCTGCCGCACTCACAGGTTTTTCGTACATCAATGCACATACCACCCCTCTTTTTCCATTGGTTCAATCTTTTCTCAAAATCACGCAGCACTTGCTGCCGGGACTTTCAGAACTTTCTCGGCAAAGGGGAAGAATCCTTGCGGCCATCTATCATTTTCTGCAGCTGCCGACGCTCAGCCTGGGCATCCTGCAGCTCGTGCCGGATCGCAATTTCCTCCTCCGGCGTCGCGGAAGAGAGAAGTTTTTCCAGTCGCTCAACCTGCTGCTGTGCCCGATAGAGTTCCCGGGCCAAATCCCGTAAAGACATGCGTCACCTGTGTGCGTAGTGTTCCCGTATTGCCCGAAAAGCGGACAGGGCAACGCCATGAAGACCCGCCCTGTCCGTCATGATGATTTTGACCGGTATATCAGAAAGTATCCCGGACATGCGCCCTTTGCTGACGAATCGCTCCATGAAACTCTTCCGGTCAAAAGCGGAACGGAGGCGGGGAAGCATGCCGCCGCCAAGATAAAGCCCTCCGGTGGCAAGAAACTTGATGGCCATATTTCCGGCCTCGGATGCCAGGACAGAAAAAAAGATCTCCAGGGTCAACCGTGCGACTTCATTATCTTTTTCCAGGGCATGCCCCATGAGAACCGGGGTGATATCCGTGGCCGCGTCCAACTCTTTCTGCAAATCCGGGGCAACCTTCATTCCAGCCCCCTGGGTCAGGTACCGATAAATATTCGGGATTCCTTTGCCGGAGCAGATCATCTCGTAGCTCACGTGGTCGTGTTCCGCCAGCAAAAAAGAAAGCAGCGCCTGCTCCGTCTCCGAGGTAGGCGCAAAATCGGCATGTCCCCCCTCCGAGGGATAGGCTGCATAGTCTGTGCCATTCCAGCAGAGATAGGCCTCCCCAAGCCCTGTCCCAGGCGCAAGAACCGCCATGCTGCCTTGGGAAACCTGCGTACCGGGATTGACCACCCAAAAATCGTCCGGCGATAAAATCGATACCGACTGGGCCACAGCCACCAGGTCGTTCAGCAGCAGGACGTCGCTGAACTGAAACTGTTCCCGCAAACCCTGCTGATCAATGAGCCAGCCCAGATTGGTCATCCGGACACTCCCTTTGGCAACCGGCCCGGCCACGCCAAAAGCGGCCACCTGGGGATAGTTCTCTGAGTCGTGCAGGAAATCCGCAATTATCCCGGAAAAATCATCATAATCGCTGTTGGCAAAACGCTGTTCCCTGATCAGACCATACCCTTCGCCTGTTGTGCGGTAGAGCGCCAAGAGGGTTTTTGTTCCGCCCAGATCACCTGCCAGGAAATAGCTCATTTTTCTCTCCCGAACTTGAGCAGGAAACCCGTTTAGCCGGAAACACCTGCCCTAGCAGAAGAGGCCGCGCCCATGCCGGGTGCGGCCTCTTGCAACACGTTACATTTTCAGGAATTCTTCAGGCAAGGCAAACGCCCGACCCGCTTAACCGCTTAATCCTTTCTCCCCTCAACCAGCCGGGTAAGATGTCCGATATTATCGCGCAGCGTTCGGGTCTGGGAGGTGACCGCCTCGGAGGCCGCAGCCAGTTCCTCGGCATTGGCCGCCATCTGTTGGGTGCCGGTATCCATCTCGGTCACTGCCTTGTTGATCTGGATAACCCCTTGGGTCTGCTCATGGGAAGCGGTGGAAATCTCTTCCACCAGAATAGCCACCTTCCGCGAACCATCCGCCACATCGGTGGATTCGGCAACAACCTCATTCACCTTTTTCAGGCCGTCATTGACGTTGCCGATGGCCCGCTCAATAAGGTCACTGGAATTTCTTGCCGACTTGGCAGTACGCTGCGCAAGATTGCGCACCTCATCGGCAACCACGGCAAAACCCTGACCCTGTTCTCCGGCCCTGGCTGCTTCCACCGCTGCATTCAAGGCAAGAAGATTGGTCTGGAAAGCAATGGCCTCGATCTCCCGAATAATTGAGGCGATCGCATCACTGTCTTTTTTGATGTTCTGCATGGAAAGCTGCATGTCCGCCACATTGGCATTTGCCCGGGTGCTGATCGACTCATTCTGCTTCATCGAGGAGTTGGCTTCGCCGGAATTGGTATCATTCTGCTGGACCATGGCAGTGATCTCTTCAAGGGAAGCGCTGGTCTCCTCCAGCGAGGCCGCCATCTCAGAAGCCATTTCCGCTACCATCTGGGAGGTGGAGGCCGTGGCGTCAGCTTCTTCGGAGATACGGTCGGCGCTCTCGTCCAACTCGCTGACAATGGCGTTGATCGACCGAACAAGCATCTGCACGACAAAAAAGGCAAACAGGCAAACAGCCACAAGGGAGATAACCCCGCCAACGATGAAGAACAGCCCGAACCGTTTCACCTCGGCCATGGCAGTTTCCTTGGTCAGCTCCTGCCCACCGCGCAGCTGATCAACTGAGTCCTTGGTGCTGCCCATCAGGCTGTAATACATTTCAAAAAAATCCCCTTCGAATATCTCCAGGGCGGCATCTTTATCTCCTCTTTCCAGCGTCGGCAGAATTTGCTTGTTGATAATCTCAGCCATCTTCGGCCAGGAAGCAGCCAAATCGTCGTAGCTTGCCGTCACCGCAGTTGCCACCTCAACGGAGTGGCATGATCCGCAGTACATTTTTTTGCTTCCGGGGTCACTAAGGCCTGCCCGCATTTCAGCAATGGCCTCCTCAAATTTCTTGCTGGTGGTTTTGAGCCCGCTCAAGCTTTCCGGATCATAGTCCATGATCTGACCCTTGAGAATGCTGTTGAGAAGATTGAGGTTGAGGCGGATACGGGCGACCTTGTCGATGTAGTCCATCTTCATTTCGATACCCGTGTACATCTCACCGCCGATCTGCACCCGATGAATGATAAACTGGGCGATCACAACGCTTGAGACCATGGACATCGCGACAAAACCAACCAGAAGAAAAAGCTTTACCCGCAAACTCAAATTGTCAAACCAATCTTTCATAGCCCCTCCCTTATGCGATTATCGATATGTCCATATTGAGTGATTCGATTATTATAGAGTATACTCTTGCTTTTTTTACCACATATTTTCTTAAGTGTTTCTATTTTCTCCCAAAATGCAAAACAAGAGGACCAACACAAATGGCGGGCCAGACAACTCTTTTTTACATCACCCGTTCAACAACCTGAAGGCTTCGGTCCGGTTCATTGAAAAAAAACGGATATAAGGCTCAAAATACCTGCCACTGACATCTTGTCCTCCCCGGTATAATTTTTTGTACCTCCCCCAGACAAAACTTCTCCCCAACCTGAAGGCCCAGCAGAGTATTGCCAATCTCTACTCCAAAAATCACTCCTTTTTACCTGGTACAAAAAAACTTGCACCTGTACAACCAATTGTAACAACACAATAAAATGCACACAACCCCCCTTACCCCCCCCCTCTTCCGTTCAACTTTTTGTACTCCACTACTCTTTTCGTTCCTACGCTCATCCCCCTTAAGTCCCCCATGGGTCTAGCGAAAATCTAAAATAAACCAAAAACCGAACCACTGGCACGCTTGTTGCTGTATCACATAGACAGTAAAACAACTCTTATCTCCTTTCTCCTTAAAAGAAGGCCGACTCCCCCGCAGGGTCGGTCTTCTTTTTTTTGCCCAACCTGAACAAACCCGCACAATCGCACCTCGTCTTCTGGCCGAACACACACTTTCCCGGACAGAGATTTCTTTTGCTGTTTGCACTCTGCGCCAAAGCCCGATATACTGCACCCCCTGTGGCCGTCGGCGCCTTGCCCGCCAAAAAGACCCCGCAGCCAACCCCCCCGAACCCGGCAAGGGGGTTCGGTTTACCCTTTCCTTTTCCGAACCGGCCCCTTACAGTTTCTAGTCCCTCGCAGGAGAGTTTCGCTGTTTCAGCTCGCGCCCATTTTTGCGAGAGGTCCGGCACGACGAGTCCATCATGACATTTCCATTTGGGGCAATCCCCACCACAATCCCTTTCATCCTTGCACCAATGGCCGGCTGCACCGACCTTCCCTTCCGTCTGCTATGCCGCGAATATGGGGCTGACCTCTGCTATTCCGAAATGATCGACAGCCATGGTCTGGTGTCGCAACGACAAGACTGCCTGGAGCTCCTCCACACCACCGCAACGGAACAGCCTGTGGTCATGCAGCTTTACGGTAACGATCCCGACATTATGGGAGAAGCTGCCGCAATTCTATCCGAACACCCCATTGCCGCTATCGATATCAACATGGGCTGCCCCATGGAAAAAATTGTCCGGACAGGGGCCGGGGCCGCCTTGATGAAAAATCCACGCCTTGCTGAAAAAATCATCACTTCGGTTTGCAACAACTCATCAAAGCCGGTATCGATAAAAATCCGTTCGGGCTGGAACCAGCACACCATTACTGCGCCCGGAATTGCCAAGATTGCGGAAGGCGCAGGAGCGCAAGCCATTGCCATCCATGCCCGCACCTGGAGTGACGGATTCACCGGCTCCATTGACCATGAGGTAATACTGCAAACCATGAAAAACGTTTCCATTCCGGTTTTTGTAAACGGCGACATCACCACCCATGAGCAGGGGCTTGCCCTGTTTAAAAAAATCGGCTGTGCCGGAGTGATGATTGGCCGTGCTGCCTTGGGCGCACCTTGGATCTTCTCAAAAGACGTGAACCCGCACCCTTCCATGACATACAGGATCAAAGCCCTGCTACGGCACCTTGCGCTCGCCGAAATCCACCTTGCGCCGGAACCAAACCTCTCCAAAATCCGAAACCATGCCTGGAAATATTTTCGCGGCGCACCCACCGGACCCGCTATCCGCAAAAAGATCGACGCCACCACGACCTACTCGGAGTTGAAGTCTTTCATCGACAGCCTTGCCGAGCGAGTATTTCAACAATAAACTGCCTGAACGACTTGCGGGGGATGCATTACACGGAGACAACGCGAGAGATGGGGATACAAAGATTGAGAGATAACCCGTAAACATTTTCAGATCAAAAAACCCCCGACAAGCAGTAAAACTTGTCGGGGGTTTTTATATTTTTAATGGTGCGCCCGGAGGGATTCGAACCCCCGACTCTCGGCTTCGAAGGCCGATGCTCTATCCAGCTGAACTACAGGCGCACACGCACTATTTTTTCAAACAAACCACCTACCACCCAGCAATATTCTGCGGATCGGAAAGAACCTGCCAGGCTCGATCCGTGATCTCGTCTATCTCTGTCAGCGTTACGGAAAGCGGCAGCCAGAGATACATGACATTGCCGATGGGACGCAGCAAAAGGCCCTGCTTCAGTCCGGCAAGATAAATCGGCCAACCGACCCGCTCATGAAAATCATAGGGTGTCTTTGCCTCTTTATCCTTCACCAACTCCATGGCGCTGATCATCCCGATCTGGCGGAGGTCCCCAACCCACGGCAGATCGGCAAAACGAAGCATCCGCGCCTGGAGATGACTGATCTTGGCCGGTAACCCGGCCATGGTCTGTTCTTCGGCAAAGACCTGAAGCGAACCAAGACCCGCGGCTGCAGCCAGCGGATTGCCGCTGAAGGTGTGGCCGTGAAAAAAAGTTTTCCCCGCAGCATATTCTCCATAAAAGGCCTGAAAAATCTCCTCGCTGGTTAACGTCGCAGCCATTGGCAACATACCAGCAGTCAGCCCTTTTGACAAACAGAGAAAATCAGGCGCAACACCGGCCTGCTCCAGGGCAAACATGGTTCCGGTCCGCCCAAACCCTGTGGCCACTTCGTCAAAAATCAAATGCACCCCGTATTCTCTGGTCAAGGCGGCTGCCTTTTGCAGATATTTCGCGGGATAGATAATCATGCCCCCGGCAGCCTGAATAAGCGGCTCGATAATAAGGGCGGCAATCTGGGCTCCCTGCTTGGCCAGCAGATCCGCAAGCGGCTGAAGACACTGGCAGCCACAGGTTTTTTGCTCCCGGCCTGCCGGACAGCGATAACAATAAGGCGATGGCAGACGATGGGAGTGAAAAAGCAACGGGGCAAAGGGGCCATGAAATTCAGGCACCCCGCCAAGGCTCATGGTGCCGATGGTGTCTCCATGGTAACCGCGCTCTATCCCCACCAACTGGCACCGTTTTGGCTCCCCAATCTGTCGCCAGTACTGGAGCGACATCTTGATCGCTATCTCGCATGCGGTGGAACCATTGTCCGAATAAAACACCCTGGAGAGATTAGGCGGCGATAAGCGCACCAACTGCTCCGCCAGGAGAATCGCTCCTTCATGGCTGGTGCCGGCCAGCAAAACCTGATCGAGCCGCGCCAGTTGAGAACGAATTTTCTCGGTTATCGTGGGATGGCTATGTCCATGGACAATGCACCACCAGGAAGAAACAGTATCAAAATATCTTTTCCCCTGACGGTCGAACAGATAAATGCCTTCCGCCCTGTCGATAAGGAGCAAATCGCGGTGGGCATAATCCTGCATCTGGGTGTAGGGATGCCAGAGGAACCGCTTGTCTTTCTCCTGTAAGGTTAGCACGGGATTCACACAGGGCTGACAATCTTATATATTGCCGGATGCTGGCGGTGCTGCTCGGCATGGTCAAGGCCATAACCAACCAGAAAACCCTCTGCCACCACAAAACCGGTATAATCCACCTCAACCTCCACCTCGCGCCGTTCCTTCTTGTCGATCAGGGCGCAAATTTTCACGGATTCCACCTTTCTGGCCTTAAGCAGTTCCGTGAGGCAGATAATAGTTCGCCCGGTGTCGACAATATCCTCCACCAGCAGGATATCCTTTCCGGCCAAATCGATTTCGGTGTCCTTGGTGCAGTGAACAGCGCCGGATGAACAGGTGGAAGAGCCGTAACTCGACACCCGTATAAAATCTATCTCAATGGGCAGCTCAATCTCCCTTACCAGATCGGCCAAAAAGATAAAGGCCCCATTCAAAATACCGATCACAACCAACGGACGGCCGGAATAATCTCGGGTAATGGCCTGGCCAAGCTCTTTGACTCTTCCGGCTATGTCTTCTTTTGAAACAACCTCTTTTTTCTCAATC
>VMSS01000008.1 GCA_013791995.1 Desulfurivibrio sp.
GCGGAAGGCAGGGCAAAACCGGGGACCTTGCGCCCGGTGATGGACTGGATGAGCTGTTTCTCCGACCCTTGGGGATATTTGACCTGCAAGGGCTGCACCGTAATGCCGTATTCCGGGGAGGAAAGCGCGGCTGCGGCCTCGGTCATGGCCTTGATGGCGTCGGGCTTGTTGCTCTCAATACCGATAAAGCACTTTTTGATGCCAAGAATCGCAAGGATCACCATGGCGCCCTCGACAATCTCCCGACCATGCTCCAGCATCTGGCGATGATCCGCAGTGATATACGGCTCGCATTCGGCGCCGTTTAAAATCAGGGTGTCCACCGGATTGTCCGGCGGAGGGGAGAGCTTGACATGGGAGGGAAAGCCCGCGCCGCCGATGCCGATGATCCCGGCTCCATGCACCTTAGCCAGCAGTTCTTCCTTGCTCAACTTCTGCCAGTCGCAACGGGAATACTGCGCCGGCGCGACTTCTTTATTGGTCTGGATGGTGATGGAGGGCGCGGTGACGCGCATGGGGTGACCGGACATACCGAACCCCTTGATGGTCCCGGCCACCGGGGCATGGAGGGGAACACCGAGTCCCTTTTTCACTTCCCCGATGAGGTCGCCTTCCTGCACTTCGTCCTTGAGGGACACCGTGGGGGTGCAGGGTGCGCCGATATGCTGGCCAAGAATAATCTCGAGCTCATCAGACACCGGCATTACCTCGATGGCGAGGTTTGCGGTCAAATCCTTTGATGCAGGCGGATGCACACCACCTTTGGGGAAGGTCAGTAAGGATGCCATGTCACTTTCTTGATGGGGTTCTCGGCAGGCAACGTCACGCGCAACATACCGAATTTAATCCGATTTCAAACAACAGATTGTAAGCGAAAACACACGATGCGTGCCGCGCATGAGAGGATTTTGATTATTCCTTTTGTCTTTTTTTGTCAAGGAAAAATGGTCCGCTCGCCGGAGCAACCAATTTGTCCAACCTTCCCGCGCATGATCCGACCGACCGGTTTCCCCCCTTGACAATCCACTCTTTGTGGTGTAATGCAGTGAGTCGCTAACTTCGCCCTGCACGGTTGAAATTTCCGTTTGGAATCACTATATTTACAAGATTCCCCAGCGCATATTTTTTTCAATACGCGCAAGGACGTTGGCTGTCGATTCGCTTTTTCAGCGATGCCATATCATTATATAATGCAAAGGAGTGACACATGTGCCGGTTAGCCATGAAAACCGCAAGTGAGCCTTTCTCTCCCTTTTCGGTTCTGCAGGCCATGGAAGCCATGCAGGAAGGGTATGACGGCAGCGGCCTCGGTCTGCTGCTCAGGGGGCTTAAGTTCGCGGACTACAAATACAACGCCGCTGACCCGATTCTTTCGGGCATCGCCCACACCGAAGAGGCGCTCACCCGTCTCGACCATAATATGGATAAGGCGGGATTCACGCTCAAATACGATCACGAGTACGACGTGAAAAAGGCGATGATCGAGGCTCAGGACCGGCACAAGTATATCCTCCGGGTATACAAGAAGCCCGCAGCCTGGAGCAAGCTCTCCGTCGACCAGGTCGAACACGAGTTGATGCTGACCCGCCTTGCGCTGCGCGCCGACGGCGAAGCACATGGCAACGACCTCACCGCCTTCTCCCTGTGGCCCGACGTGGTCATGGCCAAGGAAGTGGGCTGGCCCCTTGAGATCGGCCTTGCGCTGGGCCTTGATTCCGGGCGGATCACCAGCCGGATCTGCATGGCCCAGGGCCGGCAGAACACCAACTACGGCATCAACCTCTATGCCTGCCACCCCTTCTTCATCCAGGGTGTCGCCACCATGACCAACGGCGAGAACACCGCCTTTATTCCCATCAAAGACTGGCTTTCCGGCCGATCCTTTCCCGGCTATATCGGCTATCAGTCCGATTCCGAGGTGTTCGCCCATATCCTGCACTACGTGACCAAGCAGCTCAAGCTGCCGCTTGAAACCTACAAGCATGTAATCACCCCGCTCAAAAACGAAGAGCTGGCCGTGCATCCCCAGGGCGATTTTCTTCGTGGCCTGCGGGACGCCTGCCGCCGCTTGATCATCGATGGCCCCAACGCGGTGATCGGCACACTGCCCGACGAAACTTCCATGCTGGTCATGGACGCCAAGAAAATGCGGCCCGCCACCGTGGGCGGCAAGCCCGGCGAATGGGCCATTGCCTCGGAGATGTGCGGTGTTGACGCCATGATCCCCGACCGTGATCGCTCCAAAGATTTCCAGCCCATGCGGGAACACACCGTTATTATTCCTCCAGACAGACAGGAGTTGCAGATATGGTCACAGTTCGATCAATTCCCAATACCCCAAGCAGCCTAACCCCCAACGATCTGCCCTGGATCATCGAGCACAACCAGGACCGCTGCACCCTGTGCGGCCGTTGCGCCGCAGTGTGCCCGGTGGGCACTCTGAAGTTGGCTTACATGCGCAAGCGCATGCCCCATCTGGTGCTTTCCTCCACGGAACGCGGCAGTGCCTACAAAACCTTTGTCGGCATCCGTCAGTCCACCGAGGTGAGCAAGCGCTGCATCGGCTGCGGCTCCTGCTCCCTTGTGTGCCCCAATGAGGCGATCCACCCGATACATAACGACATCCGCGACCGCTTCCGCTTCCTCAACAACCAGCAGGGCGAACCGGCCAAGCGTGGCGGACGCCGCAATGTGCCGGGCGCAAGCTTATTAGACCGCATCATCTTCGACCGGATATCCATGCTCACCGATCCGGCTCTCGATGCGGGCCGCCACGAATTTTCCTGCAACACCCTACTTGGCCGGGTACTGCCGCCGGAAGAATACGTCCGGCGCAAGCTGGCCGGGGAATGGATTCCGCCGGTGCGGGAGATCTTCCCCTTTGTCATCGGCTCCATGTCCTTTGGCGCGCTCTCTCCCAATATGTGGCTTGGCCTGCTTCAGGGCGTGGCCTATTGCAACGAAGTGCTCGGTATTCCCGTGGTCATGGCCACCGGCGAGGGCGGCTGCCCGCCCTGGGTTCTGCGCAGCCCGTTTCTCAAGTACATCATCCTCCAGATCGCGTCCGGATATTTTGGTTGGGACGAGATCATCCGGGCCATCCCCGAGATGCAGTGCGATCCGGCGGCCATCGAGATCAAATACGGCCAGGGCGCCAAGCCCGGCGACGGCGGCCTGTTGATGTGGTTCAAGGTATCCAAGCTCATCGCCCGTCTGCGCGGGGTGCCCGAGGGCGTGGATCTGCCTTCGCCGCCTGTACACCAGACCCTCTACTCCATTGAGGAGTCGGTGATGAAGATGATCCAGACCATGTCCATGGCCTGGGACTTCCGGGTTCCGGTCTATCCGAAAATTTCAGGCTCCACCTCGGCAAAATCCGTGTTGAACAACCTGGTGCGCAACCCCTATGCCGCAGCCTTGATGATCGACGGCATCGACGGCGGCACCGGTGCGGCCTACAACGTCAGCATGGACGCCACCGGCCATCCCATTGCCGCCAATGTCCGCGAGTGCTACCTCGACCTCTGCGCCCAGGGCAAGCAGAATGAAATCCCGATTTTTGCCGCAGGCGGCGTGGGCAAGAACGGCAATGTCACCCAGAACGGCATGGCCCTGATCATGCTGGGCGCAAGCGGTGTCCACATGGGCAAGTACATCATGCAATCAGCGGCAGGCTGCCTCGGCACCGAAACCAATCGCTGCAACGTTTGCAACATCGGGTTGTGCCCTAAGGGTATCACCAGCCAGAACCCCAAGCTCTACCGCCGCCTGGACCCGGATCAGGTCGCCCAACGCGTGGCAGAGACCTTCATGTCCATCCGCACCGAGATGAAGAAGATCATGGCGCCCCTGGGCCGCTCCCAGAGCCTGCCCATCGGTATGTCCGACGCCTTGGGCATCGATGACAAGGATGTGGCCGAACGTTTAAATATCAGATACGTCTGTTAAGAAGGAGCACGCTGTGAGCAAAGTAATTGTCGTAAAAGGGCTTGATGCCAATGGCCAGCGGATCAGCTCCAAGAACTACGAAGAGCTGGTCCAGAAGGCCTTTGCCAAATCCACTCGGCTGAAGCTGGAAACCTACGGCCAGCACAACGTGGGCGGCCGATTGAAGAACAATGGCAAAAAGGTGGAGATCGAGATCAACGGCCCATGCGGCCAGCGCCTCGGCTGCATGGGCATGCCCGGCACCACCATTGTCTGCGATGGGCCTGCCTCCGATGACGTGGGCTACCTCAACATCGGCGCGGAGATCACCGTCAAGGGCGACGCCACCAACGGGGCCTGCAACGCCATGGCCGAAGGCAAGGTCTATATCGGCGGCTCCATCGGGGCGCGCGGCCTGACCATGACCAAATGGAACCCCGAACACCAGCGCCCGGAGCTCTGGGTTCTGGGCTCGGTGGGCGACACCTTTGCCGAGTTCAACTGCGGCGGAATCGGGGTGATCTGCGGCATCGAGGCCAAGAACCCGAAAAACATCCTGGGCTACCGCCCCTGCGTCGGCATGGTCGGCGGCTGGCTCTTCTACCGGGGCAAAAACGATGGCTCCTATGACAAAAAGAGCGTCATGGCGATGTTGCCGGACGACACCCAGTGGCAATGGCTCATGGACCGGATGCCGGTTTACCTCAAAAAAATCGGCCGCAGTCGGCTGCTCAAGAAGCTCTCCGTCCGCAAGGAATGGCTGATGCTGATCTCCATCCCGCCCCAGGATCGGGCCCTGATGTTTTCCGGGCCCATGCCCATGGCGGAGTTCAAGCACAAGATCTGGAATCCCGGTTTCGGCGGCGGCGACCCCATCCGCGATCTGGCTCCTGGGTTGGACCGCAGTGCCATCGGCATGATTGAAACCGGTGACCTCAGAAGGCGTCAGCCCTTTTGGGCCAACCGCGACAAAGCCGCACCCTGCGCCTACTACTGCCCGGTGCATATCCCCACCGTCGACCGGCTGCGGTTGTTCCGCGAAGGCAAGGGCGATGAAGCCTACGAGATGCTGCTTGACTACACCCCCCTGCCTGCCTCGGTCTGCGGCCATGTCTGTCCGAATCTCTGCATGCAGAACTGCTCCAGGCAGCTGGTTGACGAAAAGATCGATGTGCAGATGCTGGGCCGCGCGGCCCGCGATGCCAAGCTTCCCAAGCCTGCCAAGTCGTTGGGCAAGAAAGTCGCCATCATCGGCGGCGGCCCGGCCGGCATGAATGCGGCCTGGCAGCTTGCCAAGGGCGGGGTTGAAGCCCATATCTTCGAGCGCGACCAGCAGCTCGGCGGCAAACTGGCCCAGGTCATTCCCTGGGAGCGGCTGCCCAAGGCCATCTGGGATAAGGAGATCAAGCGGTTCCTCTCCATGCCCAACATCAAGGCCACCTTCGGCGTGACCATGACCAAAGACAAATTCGCCGAGCTGAAGAAAAAGTACGACCATGTCATCGTGGCCGTCGGTACCCATCAACCCCGCACCATTCCTTTTCCGGGCCATGAAATGGTTATTCCGGCCCTGGATTTCCTGAAAGGTGCGAAAAGTGCCAAGCCCCCCAAGGTGGGCAAACAGGTGGTGATCATCGGCGCGGGCAACGTGGGCTGCGATGTGGCGTGCGAGGCGTACCGCCTTGGTGCTCAGGAAGTCACCCTGGTGGACATCCAGAAGCCCCTGGCATTCGGCAAGGAAAAGGCGTCGGCCGAGGAACTCGGCGCCACCTTCAAGTGGCCGGTGCAAACCAAGGAAGTCACTTCGGAAGGGTTGATCGACGCAGCCGGACAGCTCATCCCGGCCCAGACCGTGATCATCTCCATCGGCGATGTCCCGGCCCTGAAGTTCCTGCCGGATACCGTTGAGGTTCTTTCCGTGGGTGGCGCAAGCTGGAACAAGTGCAACACCGCCGGGCTGACCAGCGACCCGAAAATTTCAGCGGTGGGCGATGTGGAGCGGCCGGGGCTTGCCACCAACGCCCTAGGCGCCGGCAAGAAGACCGCGGAATCGATTCTGGCCGGTTTCAAGGGAGAGGAATGGCATGACTTTGACCTGCAGGTCATTCCCCAGTCCAGTCTAACCGCTGCCCACTATACCCCTGATTCGTGCGGCTCCTCGGAGGCAGAGGAGGCGGATCGCTGCATGAGCTGCGGCACCTGCCGCGACTGCCACCTCTGCGAAACCATCTGCCCGACCCAGGCCATCTCCAGGGAAAAACTGGAAGACAAATCCTACAGGTATGTCTCTGACCCAGACAAGTGCATCGCCTGCGGCTTCTGCAGCGATACCTGCCCTTGCGGCATCTGGGTGATGCGGCCCTTCTAAGGCGTTCCATCACAAACCAGTACAAAGCCCTGGCTGAAAAGCCAGGGCTTTTTTTGTTTCACAATTCCCAGCACCCAACCCAAACCCTTCGACAGGCTCAGGGTGAACGATAAATTGTCTGTTATCATCCGTTCACCCTGAGCCTGTCGAAGGGCTGTTCCCATCCATCATGATGACAAAACCGGAATACATTGCTCCCGTCATGGCGAACCCTTTGGCTTCACTCCGGATGACGTTGTCACCTCTTGATCCTTTCTCAACAACCCCACAAGAAAAAAGGGAGGCCCCGGCAACCGGAACCTCCCCTTCTATTACGAGGAACAGTACTACGTACTACTTAGAACGTATGGCACTTCGTGCATGCGTACTTCTCGACATGCTTGTCGTGTATCCTCTCCGAGCTTGCCGTCTTCAGTCTGTGACAGCTCTTGCACAGAGTCGATGTCGGGTTTACTAGACCAACCGGCGGAGCAGTATGGCACCCGCTACACGCAAACTTGGAGCGATGTTTGTCGTGCATGCCTTCCCAGCTCTTGGTTTCCTTCTCATGACATAAGGTACATGCCTTCACTTTGGCCGGCAGGGTATGATACCCAAGGGCTGTGAACGGAACCATCAAGTTGTTATGGCCCGTCATAGCGCCATGACATTCGGCACATTTCGGAGCCATGCTCTTTGGATCAACACCGTGGGTAATGAGCATCTCGGCATTGGCGGTGACCATGGTGTAGCTGCCGGTCATGCCCTGATCCTGCATGCCTTTCTGTACCGCCTGATCGAAATCTCCAGTCATGAACATCCACATGATCGCAGGCGGAACAATCCGGCCATCAGAGAGCAGGGGCATGTTCGTGAAGTGGTTTTTAATGGGCACGATCTTGGACTTGCCGTCGAAGATTTTGCCATTGGCCTTGGCCATGGTATACGTGCCATCGGCGTTGGGGCTGATGGTTTCGCCAACGTTGTACACGTAGGAGGTGCCGTCAAACCACCGATACTCCGGCTTCACGTTGGAAAGCTTGACCTCGTGTCCGACATAACCGCCCTGGCCATTGCAAAACCCCGGATTCCAGACCGGAGTAAGCCAGTCGCGGGACATCTCCGTGGCACCACCCTTACCAAAAGTTTTGATATGGCAGGTTTGGCAGGCAACCTGGCCTTTAGCGTGCCGGTTCAGCTTACTACTGTCATGCGGACTGCTGCCATGGCAATCCGAACATTTCGGATCAGGGGCCTCAGTCTGGCGCAGATCAATGCCGCGGCCGGAAATTTTGTGGTTGCTTACGGCATGGCAATCCGCACAGGTGAGATTTCCACGGGTCGGGGACATATGGACATCCTGGGCATCGGTGGGTGCAGCACTATTAACGCCCATATCGCCGCGCTTGGTCCAGTCGCCGCCGCCTGCCTTTGCATGACAGCGCAGACAGGATTTCCGCGTAGGCTTGTGAACGGTTTTCGCCAGACCAACCATGGTGGTGCCAGCCGGCATCGCAGCGTAATCAGGCTCGGTAAAATAATTACCCTGCGCATCCTGCAGACCGAAGATATAGGTCTTGACCTTCCCTAGATAGTCGGTGATGGTTGTAGCCGTGGTCGGATCAGGGGTTGTTTTACGCTGATAGGTATCATTATGACACATCAGGCAATCCACATCGTTGAGAGAAGGCGGATGCGGCGCGTTGCCGTCGGCCCGGACATGGCAGTTATAACAGGCACCACCGGATGATACTGCATAGGTGCAGAAGGTGTTGATCCCCTTTACTCCCTTGCCCAGGGTCTGGTTGGGGGCGTTGGTCAACTCAGGGGTCTTACCTGCCCACTGCATGTGCAGACTTTCGAGCATGCCTTGGGCCTGCGTCGGATGACAAGCGATACAGGTAGACGGACCATTATAGGCCGTAATACCCTGATGCGCTGTAGTTGCCGCCATCACGTTACTGGCCGTAAAAGCTCCTCCGGCCAGCAAGGTGATTGCAGTTGCTGTAAAAATCTTTCTATTCATTGATGCTTCTCCTTTTTTGGCATTCACAACGGAACTTCCCCTTGCCAAGCATCCGCCCCCCTTCCATTTACCTCCTTTTCCATGTGTTCTGCGGACCGGCAACCCTCTTCAAAGATTTTCTGACTCAAGCTACCATGCCATATAATACCCAAAGACGATGGTAACAATACCCAACTCCTAAAAGTTCTACCACCTGCGGCATTTTGCCGCAACCAAAAAAAAACAAAGGGGCGTTCCGCATTGCGGAACGCCCCTTTTGGGTACTACTGACTAATAATACTGCTTACTGCTTTTACGGCATAACATGACAAACCGTGCAAGCATAACGCTTCTGGAGATGCTCCTTATGTACGCTTGCAGAGCTTGCCGTCTTCAGACTATGACAGGTTTTGCAGAGAGTCGAGGTCGGGCTCTTCAGACCAACCGGAGTCTTGCTATGACATGTGTTACAATTCACCTTACTCCGATGCTTGCTGTGCGTATTCTCAAAGCTGAACGACTTCCTGCTGTGACACATGGTGCAAGCCTTTGCCGAGGCCGGAAGCTCATGGTAGCCAAGGGCAGTAAACGGAACCATCAGGTTGTTATGCCCTTTCATGGTACCATGACATGTGGCGCAGTTCGGCGCCATGCTCTTCGGCTCAACACCGTGGGTAATCAGCATTTCAGCATTGGCGTTGACATAGGTGTAGCTGCCGGTCATGCCTTGCTCCTGCATGCCTTTCTGCACAGCCGCATCATAATCACCGGTCATGAACATCCAGAGGATCATGGGCGGAACAATCCGACCATCTGCCAGGAGGGGCATAACCGTCGTGTGATTCTTGATGGGCACAAGCTTGGATTTACCATCAAAGATACTACCGTTGGCCTTGGCCATGGTGATGGAACCATCTCCATTCTTGGCAATGGTTTCACCCACGTTGTACACATAAGAGGTGCCGTCAAAGAAACGGTACTCCGGCTTCACGTTGGAGAACATGAGTTCCTCGCCGATGAAACCGCCCTGGCCGCCGAGTTGGCTGGCCTTCCATACCGGAATGCGGAAATCGCGGTGCATCTCGGTGGCGCCACCCTTGCCAAAGGTCCTGATATGACAAGTCTGACAGCCTACCTGGCCTGCGGCGTGACGGTTCATATTGACGCCGGCAGTAGAGCTACTGTGCGGCGCGTTGCCATGACAGCTCTGGCACTTCGGATCAACCGCCTCGGTCTGGCGCAGGTCAATCCCACGACCGGAAATCTTATGGCCGCTTACAGAATGACAGGACGAACAACTCAGGTTGCCGCGGGTCGGGGACATATGCACGTCCTGGGTGTCGGTGGCAGTATCAGTATTCAGGCCCAGATCACCGCGCTTGATCCAATCCCCGCCACCAGCCGTTGCATGACAACGCAGGCAGGATTTCTTGGTGGTTTTATGAACGTTTTTAGCAATATCAACCATGGTGGTGCCCACAGGCATGGCCGCATAGTTGGGTTCGGTGAAGTAGTTGCCATTGGCATCGGTGAGACCGAAGATGTAGGTCTTGATCTGGCCAAGAACATTGGTCACGGTCTGGGTCTTGGTCGGATCCATGGTGAATTTGCGCTGATAGGTATCGCTGTGACACATCAGGCAATCCACATCGTTCGCAGAAGCAGCATGCGGGGCATTGCCATCGCCACGCACGTGACAGCTGAAGCAGGTGTTCCCAGAAGACATAGCGTAGGTGCAGAAGGTATTGATTCCCTTCACCGCCTTGCCCAGGTTCTGGGTGGGGGCGTTGGTCAGCTCCGGAGTGGGGCCGGACCATTTCATGTGCAGACTGTTGAGCATGTCCGAGGCCTGCGTCGGATGACAGGCTATACAGGTTGACGGGCCGTCGTAGGCTGTGATGCCAGCGTGGCCAGGCAAGACCACCGCCTGGGCCTGAGTGACCCCGCACAGAAGCGCCAGTGCGGAGGTCGCAAAAAGTAATTTTTTCATATAATTGCTCCCCTTAATTTTTTCACAAAAACCCATTGCCCTCTTCTTTGCCACTACCCCCTGCGCCTCACCTCCTTATCTCTTGGCGGCTTTGTCGGCGGGGCAGCCTCGGTCATACTCCTCGCTGCGGGAATGACCCATTGCGCCCCAATCATATCGGGATATATACCCAATTATCAGAATAAATACCACCTGCGACATTTTGCCGCAATACAAATTAATCGTGGACAATCAAATAATTACTCCGTGATTTCATCCCCGTGAACATCACTTGCAAAACAAAGAGAACCCACTGTTTTTACATCAAAAAAACTCCATGCTCTGGCTGCAATCCCCACTGACGAATCA
>VMSS01000148.1 GCA_013791995.1 Desulfurivibrio sp.
CAGGGTAATTTTGCCCTTCTTACCGGCAATCGCCTGCTCGCTGGCCCAGGTCCAATGGGTGGTTTTCATGATATCCGTTGCCGCGTCCGCATGGCACCCCAGACATTTCTTGGTCACGTCCATGGGGGTGGCAAAAGGACCGGTAATTGCTTTGTGCGCGTCTCCGGCATACACCGATCCGCCCACAACAGTTGAAACAAAAAGTATCGCCGAAAATAGACAGTATTTTTTCATAGCGCCCTCCTTCCCCTCCTTAACAACGAAATTAGCAGTTACCCCTCCCTCTTTGTTAACCTCACAGAGCGAAGGCAGAAAATTCATGCCCAGCACACAGCAGACAACAGCATTTTTAGAAGCAAATTAAGTGCCAGGGCTGGATAAAACAGGCAACACGATGATTTAGCGGAACAAACTTGGGTGGGCGGGTGACAAATCGCAGAGGAAGGGGGAGCAATTTTTTTTGACGAGGCTTTGCAGGCGCAAGCTAACCCACTACAACAACAAGAAAAATCAAGGAAACACAGCGCAAACACGCAAAATTTATTGCGCCTGTTTTAGTCAGACAGATCGTTCCCTCAATCATGTCCGCTCACGGCGAATGCGTTAAAACGCGGTGCTGCCACTTCTGACTTTCTGCAAACTCAGTTCGGACGATTCAGAAGCGGCTTTTTGCTTTATGTGCTGCGGTTGCCGGGAGGAAAACAGAGGGCCGCTTCCCGAATACGACCAGCCAACCGGTGTTCAATATATTCGGTAACCCGAGGCAGCATATCATCAAGGTATCCGCCGATTTCCTTTTCCGTTGCCGTGGTCAGGGTCTGACAGAACAGACATTTCCTCTCGCCCCCGCCCGTCGAAGGCAGGCCGAAATCCTCCAGCACATGCCGGGTGATCATCTGATCGTCAAAATCTTCGTACACAGGAAAAGTCGTACTGATTCCGAACCGGGACGAAAGCTCCCCTATTTTTTCCATGAACACCGGAGTCTGTTCGGGGTAATGGCCCTGTTTTTTGGTATATCCCGCTACGAAATGGGGGACAAAATGCTCATGGCAATAGACAATGGCCCGGGCATGCATGGCAAGTTTACAAGCCACGCAGACAAGGTTTTTTCCGTTGTAACGGGGCATGTATTCCTCATAGCGGTCAAGCCACAATCCCTGAAACAGCCTGCCCATGTCAAGCTCCACCATCTCCGCCTCCGGTATTTTTTCCGGCTCGGAAGCATTGGCCAGCAGAATCTTTTTCGCAGCCAGAAAGCGGTTTCTGGGGAAATCGGCAAAACGGCCCATGCCGTTGAGCATGTGGAGCAGATGGATACGTACCGGTCTGACCAACCCCGGATGATGACCAGCGCTGGCCAGGGCATAGAGTGCGAGGGAATCAGTCCCTCCCGAATAGAGAATTGCCAGTTCTTTTTGCATAATCATCCCTCTTTATTCACTCGGTATTTCACGAATAATTCTCCGGTTTCCGCAGTCTCGCAGGAAACCAAGGCCAACGACAGAAACGGATCGCCCAACGGGCTCGGCCCACTGCACAAAGAGGCGGCATTCCGGTCTCCGGACAGTTTCGGCGTCAGGGTAAGGAGAATTTCATCGACAACCCCTTGCCGGAGACACGCGTAATTCAACCGGCCTCCGCCTTCAATGAGCACCGAGGACACACCAAGTTTTGCCAGGTGAGCAAGGGCCGCATCCAGTGAAAGTTCTCCTGCGAAATCAGCGGGTAGGGAAACGATCTGGGCCAGATCGCCCAAACGATGCCGCAATCCTGCTGCGGAGGCTTCGCCGGTAAAAATAAGCGGAGGAGGCCCGTGCTTGAATATTTTCTTTCCGGACACAGGAATATCCCCGGACAAAGTCATAACCCCTCTGATCCGCTGTGGCAAAATACACCCATCCGGCCCACGCATCTCCGGATCGCCTTGGCGAAGGGTTTCAGCACCCAACAAACTGGCATCGGTTGCCGCCCGCATTTTTTCGAGAAACCGACGATCAACCGGGCTGCCGGTAAGACCGGGCCCGATGCGTCCGCAGATGGTGCCGGCTGCAATGATAATTACTTTCACGCCTCATCCTCCCTCCGCCATCCCGGCAGCAAAAGACTGCTGCCCGGCGCTTGATTCCTGATGACTCCGGTTTTTTTCATTGACAAGAGGATCCTTTTTTCCCATAGAGTCAAGCACGACGGCCTCGCAAAAAGGTATTACCGTCCCGAAATAAATGCTTCGACAGGCTCAGCACGAACGACAAAATGTAATAAGATTAGAAAGTTTCCCTTCGCCCTGAGCCTGTCGAAGGGTTTTTTTCAAGAGTGCACAAACGGTCCTGAAAAAAAATCAAGCCACCAGCATTACAAGCCATCCATGGGAATACCAATGCCGCTCGCCTTCCGTTCAAGTCTCATCAATCTCAATCACATCAATTTCCAGGACTTCAACAACAACCTTACTCCGGAAGAAGCTCTAGAGCCAAACACCGAACTGATGGCGTCCGTTGCCAGAACCGGAATTCTTCACCCCCCGATCCTCAGGGAACAGGGGCGCACCTGCCTGGAAATCGTCACTGGCCGCAGACGCTTGATTGCCGCCAAAGAAAACCACAACAGCATCTCGACCATCTGCCTGGTTCTGCCCGCGGACACCGAGCCTGCGGAAACCCTGGCCATCAATCTCGAAGATACCATCCTCCGTGGCAACATCACCGTTGTCGAACAGGCGATTTTTTTCCAGAAAGTCCTTGAGCATATGGATGAAAACGAGGCAACCAGGCGGTTTCTCCCCGCCCTTGGGCTGGAACCGCATCCCCATCACCTGCATAACCTGTTGCAGCTTCTCGGACTTGAAGATCACCTGCTCGGCGCGCTCCATGAAGGCAGGCTCCACGAGGGAGTAGCCAGGGAATTGCTGTCTCTGAATTTCACCGACCGCCTTTCCCTGTACGAGATCATGGAACTGCTCAGTCTCAGCGTCGGCAACCAGAAGAAGATTACTGCCACCTGCCGCGAACTGTCTCTCAGAAACAACATCTCGGTCATGGCCCTGCTCTGCCAACCCGAGGTGCGGGAAATTCTCTCTCCCCAAGAAACAAATATCCCGCAAAAAACCGCCCGGCTCATGCAATGGCTCACCGAACACCGGTTCCCGAGGCTTGCCGAAGCGGAGCAGGATTTCCGCACCTTTTCGACCTCGCTGAAACTGCCGAGTGCGGTGGCCCTCAGCCATTCACCCTCCTTTGAGCAGGATCAGGTGCATCTTTCCATCCCATTTGGCAACAGGGAGGAACTCAGCAGGGTCTGGCCGCTCATTGCCAATGTTCTGGCAACGAAATAAACACTACCCGGCCAGTCTGTTTCTGATATCCAGAATCGAGTCAATATTTTCAAAAAAGAGATCCACCAGAACCGGATCGAAGTGCGCACCCCGCTCCGCACGGATGAGATCAAGGATGCACTCCATCTCCCAGGCCTGACGGTAGGAACGGTCGTTGCCCAAAGCATCAAACACATCGGCAATAGCCGTGATTCTCGCACTGATGTGGATTTCTTCCCCCTTCAACCCTTTCGGATAGCCGCTGCCGTCAAACTTTTCATGGTGCTGCATGGCAATGACAATGGCGGCCTTGACAACCTCCCGGTCGGAAAGGCCCAGCATCTCCTGGGCCCGGATGGTATGGGTCTTCATGATCTCAAACTCATCGACGCTCAACGGCCCGGCTTTATTGAGAATAGCGTCTGGAATAGCGACCTTGCCCACGTCATGCATGGAAGAGGCGAGGCGAATCACCTCCACCTCCCGCAAACTCAAGCCATGTTTTTCCGCCAGTAACCGGCTGTATTCCGCCACCCGGTGAACATGGTTGCCGGTTTCAAGGGAACGCATCTCGGCAAGCTGACCCAAGGTGTAAATGATTTCTTTCTGGGTTCCTTCAATTTCCTGATTCAAGAGTACATTTTCGTAGGCCACCTGCACGTTGCTGCAAAAAACCTCGATCATCCGTCGATCCAGCACGCTGAGATCCCGCCAACCCTCAAGATAAATAACCGTCTCTTCCCCACGCTCACCACAAAAATAACCTATATACCGATTATCCTGACAGATGGATTTCTTGAGCGCTGTCGCCTGCTGGACATATTCAAGAATATTGGCCGGCAAATCCCCCCGGGCTTCAGTATCGATATATTGTTCATAGGCTCCGGTGGCAGCCAACATCTTGAAACTCCCCCGCACATTGGACACCGCGATACCCGAAGTCTGACAATAAATGGCGTTTTCACTGAGATGCAGGATGGCAACCAACTGGGTCAAGACCCCGCTGGCCAGAGTTGTGATCGAGCGAAGACGGCAAATATAAGTAGCCGCCTCGATGATCTTTTCAAGTCCCTTGCGGTTGGCATCGATGGTGAGGATGTCCCGATAGGAACGGAGGGAAGCCACCATGGTGGTAAAAAGCTTCTGGGCGGTGAGTTCGGTTTTTTCCTTGTAATCATTGATGTCATAATCAATGATTACCTTCTCCGCCGGCGCTTGGCCAGGCTGCCCGGTGCGCAGGATGATCCGGACAAAGGGGTTTTTCAATTCTTCCCGGATATGGCGCACCACTTCGAGCCCGGCATCATTTTTTTCCATAACCACATCAAGAAAAACAATGGCGGTATCAGGGTGCTCGGCAATAAGCTCCCTGGCCTCCTTACCGGAATAAGCATGCAAAAAAAGCAGCCCTTTGTTTTCATACAAAAAATCAGCGAGCACCAGCTTGGTAACGGCATGCACCTCTTCCTCGTCATCAACCACCAGTATCTTCCAGCTGCCATTCCCCACAGCCTGTTGCCGAAGAGACACAGTCCCCTCCGGTTCATCGGCAAAAAAAACTGCATCATGTGGCTCAACCATGCGATACCCCCCCAGGTATGACGGCAGGAAAAAGAAGAACAAAAGTCGTTCCCTTCCCTGGCTTGCTTTCACAGGTAATTGTCCCCATTAATTTTAGGGTTACAAGATTATATACGATATGCAGTCCTAAACCGCTCCCCCCTTTTTCCCTGTTTGTCGTGAAAAATGGATCAAAGGCATGGTTGAGCTGATCATCAGTCATCCCCTTACCATCATCGGTGTAACGAAACAGCACATTATTACCTTCAAGCCTGACATCAACAAGCAAAGAACCGACCTCGCCCTCATCGTAGGCATGGGCCAGCGAGTTGGTGATGAAATTGGTGACGATCTGGGAAAGGGCTCCGGGATAGCTGTTCAGTTCCAGATCCTCGAGGCAGGAAATCTCCAGGCGATGGCCGGTATTTTTCAAAACCGGCCTGAGACTCAAACAGACTTCGGCCAGATATTCCTTGACTCGAAAGGTTCTTCGTCCCTCTCCGGACTGGTCCACCGCCACTTGTTTGAAACTGCGGATGAGTTCCGCGGCCCGATGGAGATTGGAAAAGATCAGGTTCGCGGCATCCTGACAGAGAGAAAAGTATCGGTCAAGATCACCGCGCTTCATCCTTCCTTCTCCGTAAAGCACCACGATCTCCCTGGTTTTATTTTCCAGATGTGAAGCCGCTGTAACGCCAACACCCACCGGGGTGTTGATCTCATGGGCAACTCCGGCCACCAGATCTCCAAGGGCCGCCATCTTCCCGGATTGTACCAACTGGGCTTGGGTTTGCTCCAACTGGCCCAGGGTTTCCCGTAACTCCAGGTTAGCGGCGTCCAGACGGGCGGTACGCTCCATGACCCGCCGTTCCAGGGTATCGGTCAGGGCAAGCAGATCATGTTCGGCCTGCTTGCGCTCGGTGATGTCTTCAAACACAACAACCGTGCCCAAAACAGTGTCACCCTCCACAAGAGGGGTGCCGACAAACTCCACTGGAAAGACAGCGCCGCCCTTCCTGCCGAAATAGCTTTGACCACCATGGGTTTTCCTCCCCTCGACATAAGCCGCGCACACCGGGCAGTTCTCCCGCCCATACTCCTCGCCATCCCGACGGACATGATGCCGAAAATCATGAAGATGTTTACCAACCAGTTCTGCTTCGTCATACCCAAGAATCTGCAAGCCTGCCAAGTTGACAAAGGTTATGCAGCCCCCGGTGTCCAGACCATAAATCCCTTCACCGGCGGAATTCAGGATCAGCTCATACTCACGATGCAGCCTGGCAAACTGATCCTCCGCGGCATGCCGCTCCACAACCTCTTTCTGTAGCAAAAGATTGGCATCTTCCAGATCGGCGGTCCGCGCACGGACACGCTCCTCGAGCTGATGGTGAGCTGAAGCAAGTTGCTGTTCCGTTTCCAGACGCAGGCCGATCTCTTTTTCCAGGGGGACGATGGCGATACGCCGCAGGGTGAGCCACAAAACAATACCGGCGATTGCCGTAAGGAGAAACGAGGCGATCCCCAACTGCCAGTGAAGCTTGCGCAGGAGACCATCCACCTCGCCGGAGGAAAATTCCATCTGCAGGCTCAACAACTGCTTGCCCTGGAATTCCACTTTTTCTTCAGCCAGGAAAGCTCTTGTTCCTTCCCGGTCACGACTGAAGGTGATCAGATCCCTGCCATCAGAACCGATGACGGCCAGACGCGCCACCTCGGGGTGTTCCTCTCCCCAACGCAGGACGAACCTGTTTATCCAGTCGTAGTCATACTTGAGGATTGGCTCAAGGAAATTTGCCGCCATCAATTGCAGATCGCGGTGAGCCTGACTTTCCGCGCGGGAAAACAAAAAATTCCGCTGGTGGCGGGCAATGATGATATCGCCCACGGCCATGAAAAAAAACAAGACGGCCATGAACGCCATGACCGCCTTGTTGTATCTGCCTTGCTGCGAGCTTGATTGCATGTAAACGTCTTCCTGCTCGTTCAACAGGAGGAGTAGCCGCAACTCACACACTGGTTGCACCCGCCGCTTCGCCGCAGGCTCAACTTACCACAAGCCGGGCAGGAAGCATAGGAAGAGGGCTCGACATACGGTTCCGGATCACCGTCCACCTCATCCTCTGCATTCTTGTCCAGAACCTTAGCCAGGGCCGCAGGGATGGAATAGACTCTGCCCAGCGAGGCGCTGATCCAGGCGCCGTCGGAGGAGATATCCTCCAGGGTCCTGGCGATCTTGCCAACCAATCGGTAGTCGTGCTGGAGCGCCACGGAAATGACCCGGCCCAGGGCCTCGCTCATTCCGTGCAAGGTTGAACCGGATTTGGTGGTGTTGAGGAACACCTCACGCACATGCCCCTGACCACCCTTGTTGGCCGTGATATACAACGGAGCCGGCCCCCGGAACTTATAGGTGCTGCCGCTGCGCACGTCCATATCGCAGAATTCACAGGTCGCATCCAGTTTGCCGCCATGATCGCTCAACACCCCTTCCATGGAGGAATCACGGAACATGGTGATGCCCTTGAGATTGCTTTTCCGGGCGTAATGGAGGATATCCTTGATGTCTGCAACCGTGGTGTCGGCGGGCAGGTTAATGGTTTTAGAAACTGCGGTATGATTAAAAGCCTGGCAGGCCTCGAGAATCCGGATCTGCTGATACGGCTCGATCTTGTGTGCGGTCTGTTCGGCAACCCATTCCAACTTCTCCTCCTCGTACTGATAAAACTCCAGGGGCACGAGGATGAACTCCTTCCAGGAATCATCCACATCCTTGACCTTGCGGCGCTGGATCATGGAGAAATAAGGCTCCACCCCGGTACAGGCCACCCGCATCAGCTGGGAGATGGAACCGGTGGGGGCCTGGGAGGTGGTCACCGAGTTATACAACCCGCCGAGTTTGCGGAGAATCCCGAAGATACTGCCGGCACGCTTGTGCCACAGCTCTTTGTTGGGCATCTCCGTCTCAATAAAGGCTGCAGCCTCGCTGTCGATCTTGTCGACATAGGTCATGTTCCATTCCTGGGGAGTGAGCTTTTTTTGCTTGCCCTCCTTTTTAATGAACTCGGCGTAGTCGAGACTGCCCTGCATGGAACCAAGCATCAAGGCCAGCTGGGTCGCCTTGGCAAAAAGCGGGGCCTCATGCTCATCGGCATAGGAAACACCGAAATGGTTCATGGCATGATGCAGGCCGGTAAAGCCGATGCCGATGGGACGGAACTTGAGGGTATTGGCTTTAATCCGTTCAATGGGCGGAAAGCCACCCAGATCGAGGATCTCGTTGCCGGCAACTGCCGCAAGCCTGGATGCCTCAAAAACGCGGTCGAAAAATTTCTCCTGCTCTTCTTCGAGGCACTTTGACAGGTTGACCGTGAGCAGATTGCAAGCGGTGTCCTTGGTGGAGAGGTATTCGCCGCAGGGGTTGGAATACACTGGATTATGCTTAGCAAGCACCGGGGTGTTGGCCATGCTCTTCTGGGTAAACAGCAGGCCGGGATCTCCGGACTTCCAAATGTATTCGGCCACCAGATTGGTGAGTTCCTCATCCTTCCAGAACTTCTCGTCGGTTACATTAAGCGAAATATTACAACCGGTGTAGCGACCGGGATTCTCCCCCTTGAAGGTTACGAAATCCTTGATGTCCTTAATATCCCAATCCGCCTGAATCATCAGGGCGCCCCGCCGCTTGCCGCCCTGACTGATGCGTTCCGAAAGATGCGAAAACCCCTTGGCAAAGGAAACAGGGCCCGAGGCGAGTCCCTGGCCGTTGTCCACGATGGTGCCCTTGGGCCGAATCTTGGTCACATCGATGCCGCCGCCGCCTGCATGCTGAAAGATGCTGACCAGATCCCGCTCCATATCAAAAATTGCATCGGTGGAATCTTCCACATCGCCCAAAGGATAACAGGAATAATACCCGGCCCGCCGGGTATGGGGATTGCCGCCGTTCATCAGAAAAGGCGTCGCCGTTATGATGGTCCCGTGGATCAGGGCCTTGGCCACCGCAGGATGCTTAAACTGCTTGCTGATGCGCAACAGCACCTGGCCCATGTCTTTTTCCATGGGGGTACCGGTTTTATTGTTGCGGATAGCGTATCTGGCCTGCACCAAATACTCTTCAAAACGCTCCCATTCCTTCAGCGCTTCATCAAAACTGATTGGTAAATCCATCGGGCACCCCTTGGGTAAATGCTTGATTCTTACGGAAATAAAACAAGATATGGCACACCAGCCGTAACTGCCACCACAATATGTGGTACAACATACCCAATGAGGGGCTTGGAAGGAAGTACTTTTTCAGATAAAAAAAAGTGAGGGAAAACCGGCAGGCTGCACTTAAAGAAAACGCCTTGTCTTACTTTTTCTTGCGCTGGGACATGGGCAATTGAACAATAAAGATCGCCCCCTCGTTGGGACTGCTTTTAGCGGTGATCTTCCCGCCGTGCCGGTCGACTATTTTCTCACAGGTTGCCAAACCCATCCCGGTCCCTTCATATTCATGCCGCGCATGCAAGCGGACAAAGGGTTGAAAAATCCGTTCCGCATGTTTTTCCTCAAAACCGATGCCATTGTCCTGCACCGTGATTTCATATATTTTCCCCGGTAGTTTCCGTCCCTTCACTTCAACCACGGGAGGCACACTTTTCTGGCTGTACTTCAAGGCGTTGGCAATGAGATTCTGAAAAAGCTGCCGAAGTTGGGTTCTATCCCCATCAATAGCAACAAGGGAACCCACTCCAACTTTGCCCTGGGCCTGACTGATCCTCTCTTCAAAATCAGCCATCACATCCCGCAGCAGAACATCCAGGTCAACCAAGCCAAAAGGGCGATCGCAGCTACGCACCTTGGAAAGCTGCAAAATATCGTCCACCAATTCCCTCAACTGTCGGGCAGCCTTAAGAATCCGTGCGATATATTCACCTGCTTTCCCCTCGAATTTCTCAGGCCATCTCGCCAGCAAACGTTCAGTAAAAGCGACGATCAGCAGGAGCGGCTCCTTCATGTCATGGGAGGCCACATGGGCGAACTGCTCCAACTCGACGTTGGAGCGCCTGAGGCTTGCCGTAAGCCGTTCCAGTTCCTGCTGCGCCTGCTGTCGCTCGGCCACTTCCAGAAGCAGGTGCGCATTGACGCACTGTATTTCCTGCGCCCGTTCATCGACCATCTCCTCAAGCCAGTCGCGATATTCCTGCAACTCTTTTTCCATTTTCTGAAGCTTGGTGATATCGGCAAAAACCCCGTTGGCATAATCCCCGATTGCCCTGGCCCGATCATGAACCCATAACCATTTTCCGCTTTTATGACGCAGACGATACCGGAGGGAAAATTCCCTACCCTTGCTGAAAACCAGACCGTAGCGCTTGCGGACCTCTCCAACATCCTCGGGATGAATACGGATGAACCTGCTCTGCCCAATAAGGTCTCCCGCCTCGTAGCCACATATTCTTCGGATGTTTGGGCTCACATAGAACAGTTTCCCCTCTGCATCCGCCCGCCAGGTGACATCCGGAACATTTTCCACCAGACTGCGAAATTGCTCTTCGCTTTCACTTAAGGCGTGAGCTATTCGTTTTTGTTCGGTGACATCCTGCAGGATAAGAATGCCACCGGGAACGCCGCGCACCTGTCCCAGAGAAGCGCCGCTTATCAATACATTGCGGATCTCTCCTTCAATGGTGAGGGAAAACTCGACATTGGCAAAGGAACCATGTTCAGCCAGATTTTTTGCCGGCAAACATGCATTGCAGGCCTGGGGGCCCAACAAAAGGACACACGGTTTGCCCAGCAACAACTCGCCCCGCACCTTGAAAAAATCCGCAAATGCCGTGTTCACATCAAGCAGACACCCCTGCTGGTCAACTATACAGGCAGGCTCAGCCATACGATGAAAGATGGCGGCATAGCGTCTTTTTTCATTGAGGTTAAAATGTTTCGCCTCGCGGAGCCTGCGCTGGGCAGCGCCAGCCTCCTCCTTGAACCACTGGCTTGCGGCAGCGGTTTCCATCTGATCAAAAAATGAGGCACAGCAAAGCTGCTGCGAAGCAGATTGGGCCGGATCGCTGAACACGGCGCGACGGAGATATTTCAAAAGAGAGAAAAAAACGTCAAACGGCAACGCGTCCTGGCGAAAAAGCTGAACAGCTTCACAACCAAACGCGGCGGGGATATCTGGAGAAATTGGGAAAATAACGGAAGGGCTACCTGACTCCGGGTCTTCCCGGGCAGCCTGGGTTTTTAGAAAATCCGCAAGGTTATCTGCCAGACGGGAAACAAAAAGCTCCCAGGATTTTCTCTGCAAGGCAAGGTGGTGAGCATATTCGGTGCGCTCGACCACATGGGTAAAGGCGGCAATCAATCCCTTCCCGTGGGAACGCAACAATCCGAATCTCTTGCCCGAAACCCCTTTAGCCATATTCTTTTCGTTGCCGTTCCTTGAGTATAATCTTGATGGGGATGGAATCCAGTTTGAGCCCGGCTCGGAACTGGTTCAACAGGTAACGGAGGTAGGAAAAATGAACCCCCTTGGGATAATTGGTAAAAACGATAAAGGTGGGCGGCTTGGAGGAAATCTGGGTCGTATAGTAGAACTTGAGGCGGCGGCCCTGGTGCATGGTCGGATTATGGCCCTCCAACGCTGCCTGCAAGATCCGGTTGAGCTTGCCGGTTGAAAAGGTGCCGCAATACTGCTTGTACATCTTCGCAATCGTGGGCAGCAACTGCTTCACCCCGGCGCCGGTAAGGGCGGAAATCTTGAGCACCGGGGCATATTCGACAAAACTCGTTGCCCGGGCGATCTCTTCCATAAGCTGCTTCTGCCGCTTGGCATCCCCATGGAGCAGATCCCATTTGTTCACCAGAATCAAACAAGCCCGACCCCGTTCAAAGGCATAGCCCAGCACCTTGGTGTCCTGCTCGGTGATCCCCTCCCCGGCGTCAATCAAGATCAGCACGATATCGCAGCGCTCCAAAGCACCCAGGGCCTGGAGTACGCTGAATTTCTCCAGTTTTTCCTGCACCTTGCCCTTACGCCTGATCCCCGCCGTATCGATAAGCAGATACGGCTGCTTGCCAACC
>VMSS01000257.1 GCA_013791995.1 Desulfurivibrio sp.
CCCTTTAATCAGTCGCCCACCCGTCGACAGGCTCAGGGCGAACGGAAAATTCTTTAATCAGTCGCTCACCCCTCGACAGGCTCAGGTTGAACGGAAAACCCTTTAATCAGTCGCCCACCCGTCGACAGGCTCAGGGCGAATGGAAAATTCTTTAATCAGTCGTTCGCCCTGAGCCTGTCGAAGGGTGGTGCTACTGCTTCACTTAGATGCTTATGAAAGAAAAACCACTGCTGGACTGGTAGGCCATAGACACGGTACTGCTGGACATGGACGGCACCCTGCTGGACCGCCATTTTGACGATTATTTCTGGGAACATTATGTGCCGGAGCATTATTCCCTGGTGCATGATCTCTCCATCGACGAAGCACGGCAGCAGTTGCTGGCCCGGTATAAGGGGAGGGAAGGGACCCTGGCCTGGACCGATCTGGACTTCTGGTCCAACGAGTTGGGCCTTGATATCCCGGCCCTCAAGATGAAGATCAATCACCTCATCGGGGTGCATCCCCACGTGATTGCCTTTCTCAAGTTCTGTCGTCAGGCTGGCAAGAAAATCTATCTGGTGACAAACGCCCACAGTAAAACCCTGGCCATCAAGATGGAAAAAACCGTGCTGGCCGGCTATTTTGACCGGATCGTCTGCGCGGAGGAGGTCGGGATGGCCAAGGAGGACCCGGTTTTCTGGCAGGGACTGGAAGGGATGCTGGGCTACGAGAAAGAGAGAACCATGCTGGCCGATGATACCGAAAATGTGCTGGTTTCGGCCCGGACCTATGGCATGGGCTTTCTCATCTTCGTTGCCCGCCCCAGCAGCCGCAAGCCGGTTGTCCGGTCAGAGAATTTCCTCTCGGTTGTCCACTTTAAGGAGCTCATTCCTGAGATGCACACGGAGTAAGTTGGTAGTTTAAAGCGTGATGTGTGAGCTTTTTGTGAAAATAGAAAAACCCTTCGACAGGCTCAGGGTGAACGGTTGCGATCTTGAATTCATTATCGTTTCTTCCGTTCGCCCTGAGCTTGTCGAAGGGGTGCCGTTTCGAGTCCGGCAATCTGTCCCCGCTCATATCCAAACCCTGAATCCGCGACTCCAAAGGAACAATCATGCAAGAAAAAGAACGGGCTGAATTAATCGCCGTTATCGCCGATTTTCTCGAGATGGGCCATGTGGAGAACATCATGGCCATGTTCAAGCAGGATACCGCGCTCTACGCGCTCAGCGGGGATTTGTTGCGAGATGAACGCTTTATGGTGCGTATGGGAATGGCGGTGCTTTTTGAAGAGATGAAGGTGCTACGGCCACAGGAAGTGGCGCTGGCTATCCCTGCCCTGCTCCCGATCCTTGTCGAGGAAGCCCCGTGGATGCGCGGCGAGGCCGTGAACCTGCTGGGCATCATCAACACCCCCGAGGCGTTGGCCCACATAAAGCCCTTAGCCGATGACCCGGAGCCGCAGATCCGGGAGATGGTGGCGGATATTTTGAGTGAAAAGTGAAAAGCAAAGAATCTTTTGATTAACCCTTTGCAGGGCAACAAACTGTCCTTAATTTTTAACTTTTCACTCTTCATTTTTCACTACTTACCCCTATTCCTTCCAGTCCGGCCGTAAGCCCAACTCGGTCAGCTGCTTTCTCGCCACCGCTGCCGGGGCTTCGGTGAGCGGGCAGGTCGCTTTCTGGGTTTTGGGGAAGGCGATAACCTCGCGGATACTGTCGCGGCCCAATAAAATCATCATCAAGCGGTCCAGACCAAAGGCCATGCCGCCATGGGGCGGTGCGCCAAGCTCCAGCGCCTTGACCAGAAAGTCGAACTTGTCGGCCACTTCTTCTTCGGAAATGCCCAGTGCCGCGAAAACACGCTCCTGCATCTCTTTCTGGTGGATACGGATACTGCCGCCGCCGATCTCGGTGCCGTTTAAGACCAGGTCGTAGGCCCGGCTCCGCATCTTGCCCGGGTCGGTGTCCATGAGG
>VMSS01000138.1 GCA_013791995.1 Desulfurivibrio sp.
TGCAAATGCGACAATTTGCCGCATTTGCAACGGGGGACCCTTGTGTTATAGCTTTTTTTGTTCTTTCCTTTCCTTGTAAACGCTCACCGGTTCGAAACCCCTCTTTGTGTTTGTTGGCGGTTCTTCGATGTGATGGCTGGTTTCCTGCCGGTGAGCGGATTTTTTTAACGATATTTTGTTCCCCAAGTGAGGCCATGACTCAATCCACCTCGATCAATATGGCGGAGATATACCGCTTTCTAGCTCAGTCCATGCGATATCCCGGTCCCGAATGGATGCAGACGGAGTATTTTTCCGTACTCGATACCTTCCTTGTTGAGCTTGGTTGGGATGCCGAAGCACAACTCCTCCGACAGACAATTACTGAAAACACCGATTGGCTTGAGCCATTGCAAGTGGAACATACCCGGCTGTTCGTCAACGCCATTCCCACTGTGGTCGCTCCGCCATACGGTTCTGTTTATCTCAGCGCGGATGGTATGCTTTACGGCCCCAGCGCGGAAAAGGCCAAGGCCTTTTATCGGGAGCAGGGCTTTGATCTGGTGGGTGAGGCAGATATCCCGGACCATATTACCTTTGAGCTGGAATTTCTGGCGCTGCTTGCCGAGGAAGGCAAGAGCCGGGAAGAAGAGCTGTTTTTGCAGAAGCATTTCAGACCATGGTTCCCAAGCTTTCAGGCGCGGGTGTTACAGGAGGTTCGTCACCCGTACTACAGGGTTTTAGTAAATCTCATTGATTTTTTCACAAGGGAGGAATTGTAAAATGGCTTTGAATCTGACGAGACGTAAATTTCTGCAGACCGCATCCCTTGCGGCAGCCTCGGCAGCAATGTCCGGCTGTTTCGCCAGGCAGGCAAGCGCGAGTACCCCGTTTGTCAAAAAACCCTTTACCGCGCCCGGCAGTTTTGCCGGCACCAAGACTGCGGTGGGTGGTGTCTGCGAAATGTGTTTCTGGCGCTGTCAGCTGGTGGGCAAGGTGCGGGACGGCAAGCTGGTGAAGCTTGAAGGCAATCCCAAAAGCATCGACAACGGCGCGAGCATCTGCGCCCGGGGCAACGCCGGAGTCAAGCTGTTGTACGATCCGGACCGCTTGAAATTCCCTATGAAAAACGTGGGCAAGCGCGGCGCTCCAGAGTGGAAGCGGATATCCTGGGACGAGGCTCTTGACGAGTGCGCCACCAAATTGAAGGCTGTGGTAGACAAGCACGGCCCCCAGGGTATTGCCATTTTCCCCCATGGTTCATCGGCAAAATACCCGATGACTTTTTTTGAATATGTTGTCGGCACTCCGAACAATTCTGAGGCTTCTTTTTTCCAGTGCCGTGGTGTTCGCGATACGGCCTATGTAGCCACCATTGGTGTTCCTCCCGGCGAAAATGTGGACATGGCCAATGCCAAAGCGATTTTTCTGTTGGGCGGCCATTTCGGAGAAAACGTTCATGTTTCCCATCTGAAACGCTACCTCAAAGGCCTTGAGAACGGAGCCAAACTGATCGTGGTAGACCCACGCTTCTCCGCTTCCGCTGCCAAGGCAGATATCTGGGTCAAGATCAAGCCCGGCACCGATACCGCTTTCCTTCTGGCGATCATGAATTATCTGGTCAAGGAAGGCAAATACGACAAGAAATACGTCGCCGAGTACGGTAAGGGCTTCGACGAGTTCGCCAAGGGCATCTCCCATGCGACTCTCAAGTGGGCGGCCCAGACCTGTGATGTGCCTGAAAAGCAGATCAAGCAGGTTGCTGATATGCTGGCAGCCAATTCTCCAAACGTTTCCATCCATCCGGGCCGCCATGTGACCTGGCACGGCAATGACTTTCAGCGCGAGCGCTCCCTGGCTTGCCTTACCGGTCTCTTGGGCGCTATCGGGGTCAAGGGCGGTTTTGTTCCTGGTAAAGGTCCCAAAACCGGCAAGGCGGGTTGGCCGAAGCCCATGGCCGAGCATGCCGAGCAGTTTGCCTTGCACAGAATGGCAAAGGTTCATAAGTTTTCTCCCCCCGGCACCCCGACCGACCTGATCCGCAATACGGCTGTTACCGGAAAGCCGTATGCGATCAAGGGCTTTGTCGCCTGGGGCCAGAACCCCATCCAGACAGTGCCGGATCAGGCTTTGACCATCAAGATGCTGGAGCAGATGGATTTTGTCATGGTCTGTGATCTCATGCCCACCGATATCACCATGTACGCCGATATCCTGTTGCCTGAGTCCTCCTATCTGGAGCGTTACGATCATATCCAGAAGGGCACCCAGTGGAATTTTGCTGATCCGCACCAGCAGTTCATTTCCGCGCGGATGCCTTTGGTCTCCCCAACGGCAGCGGATCATGAACGCAAGGATTCGGTGTGGATCACCAACGAGTTGGCCAAGCGTATGGGTTACGGCGAACATATCAAGGTCGAATCCGGAGAGGATATGGTCAACAAGATGTTGGTCGATGCCAAGCTCACCATCGAGCAGCTGGTCAAGGAAGATGGTATCCATCTTCAGCCCGGCGTTGATCCCTATGGCAAGGCGCTGGACGTGGAATTTCACAGCGCGGAGCTGGCTGAAGCGGGTTATCCGGCGATCCCCACCTATGTTCCGGTTCCAGAGCCGCCTAAAGGGTTTGCCCGTCTGGTGTATGGCCGATCTCCTGTTCATACCTTTAACCGCTCACAGAACAATACCTGGCTGGTCAACGAGATGCCGGAAAATCCGGTGTGGCTCAACGATGAATCCGCCAAGAAGATGGGATTGAAAGATGGTGATCGCATCGAGCTGGTGAATCAGGATGGGGTAAAATCAAGAACCTCCACGATTGTCAAGGTTACCCCCGGCATTCGGAAGGACACCATATACATGGCCCACGGTTACGGCACGATGAACAAGGGAATGACCGTTGGCGTTGGCAAAGGCATTGATGATCAAAGCCTGATCACGAGACCGGCGATTGATCCTGAAACCGGTGCCAATGGCATGCGAAACAATTTCGTCAAATTCATCAAGAAAGGCAAGGTGCTGAGCATTCCCGCATGAGCATGGCGGTTACTTGAATGATGATGCCCCAGAGAAATTAACTATTTTGTTTTGGAGGAACTGCCGTGAGTCAATACGGAATGATTATAGATCTTGAGAAATGTGTGGGTTGCCACGCCTGTGCCATTGCCTGCCGGGCGGAGTGGGAGGTTCCCACTGGCAAGGATTCAGCCGATAGGGAACGCAGAAGAAACTGGGTCAGTCGTCTCGGTCCGAGCAAGACCCCGCAGGGATTGGCTTCCACCTATTATCCCGGCCTGTGCAACCATTGCGATAAGCCGGCCTGTGTGGACGTTTGTCCAGCGGACAGGGTAGAGGCCACCTTTACCGATCCGAAAAGCGGCAAAACCAAAAAGATGGAAGTTGCTGCCACCTGGAAGGACCCCTTCAACGGCACGGTTCAGATCGACAAGGAGCGCTGCATTGGTTGCGGCGTATGCGCCGATGCCTGTCCCTACAACGCTCGCTATGTGAATGAGGAAGAGGGTGATCCCAAGGCCGACAAGTGCACCTTTTGTGTGGAACGGCTTGCGGTAGGACTTGAGCCTGCCTGCGTGCAAACCTGTCTGGCCCGTGCCCGGATATTCGGTGATCTGAGCGACCCCAATTCCGAGGTTGCCAAGTATGTGAAAAAAGGTGCTGCCAAGCTGGAAAGCGCCAAGGTGAAGATCGGTCCCAATGTCCGTTATTACGGCAACAAAAAGGACATGCACCTGCTGACCTCCACCTCAACCCCGCAGGCTATGCCCCAGGCCAATCTGCGTCGGACCATTATGGCTCAGATGTTGAAGCCGGCCATGGATCAGGCTAAAAATTTCGGTATGCTTGGTTTGGCAGGAGCGATGCTGGTGAAAGGCTTGAGCGAGGACGAGAAGGAATAAGTCGTACCGCTTTTTTGCTGGTTATAAAAAGCCCCCGGTGCCGAAAGGTGCCGGGGGCTTTTTTTGTTCGTGTTCCGCAACACGGGAGGTGATTTTTTAAAACATGCCCCGGATGATTCCTTTAGACTCAGGGTCCTGGCGCTTTATTCATCAATAAATGTCATGTTTTTAAATATTGACATTTATTTTTTGTACATGGGATGCTTATTAGGCGCAATTTACATTATGAGAGTTTTCTACTCCCATCTTCCGTTTTTAATCTTATTAAATTGATTGTCGGGGATGAATACAGGAGAAGGCAGTGACTAACGGGGTACCGGTGATCATTGTAGCTTGCATAGTTGTCATTATTGTCCTGTTCGGCATAATGCTGTTTTCTCGCCGGACAAATCGCCTCCTGCAAAAGCAGATAGAATTCTGGCATAATATGCTGGAACGAACCACGGCCGGAATTGTGATCGTATCGCCCGAGCGTCGGGTTATTGAGGTAAATCGACGGCTGTGCGAGATGTACGATTATAGTCGCGATGAATTGATAGGTCAAAGCGCCGAGATATTTCACCTTGATCGGGCACAGTACGACCGGTTTAAGCAGTGGTTTGACAATGCCCGCAGCGACGGCCCGCTGGTGCATATTGAATACCAGTACCGTCGCAAGGACGGCAGCACCTTCTGGGCTGTAATCACCGGAGGACCCCTGATGCTGCCTGATGGCAGCATGGGGGTGGTTTGGAGCCTGATTGACATCAGCGACAAAAAACAGGCGGAAGCGGAGCTCGCCATCGAGCGCAACCACATGCAGACTCTGTTTGAGGTGAACGGTTCCGGCATGTTGGTCGTCTCTTCCACCCGGCAAATCTTGCAGGTCAACAACCAGTTCTGCAATCTGTTCGGTTACAATCGTGATGAGCTGGTGGGCCAGAGTGCTCAAATCCTTCATGTGGATCAGCAGCATTATGAAGACTGGGCCCCGCGCTTCCAGGAGGCCAAGTCCGGTTTTCCTATTGCCAGTGCCGATTACCCCTGGCGTCGTAAGAATGGTACGGTTTTTTGGTGCTTCTTTGCCGGGGTGAAGATGCAGCTGCCCAATGGTGAGCAGGGCGTCCTCTGGAACGTAATTGACATTACCGATCGCAAGCAGGTTGAGGAGGAACGGCGCCGTCTGGTAACAGCGATAGAGCAAGGCGTAGATAGCGTTATCATTACCGACCAAAAATGTTTTATTCAATATGTCAACCCAAGCTTTGAACGGATTACCGGCTTTACCAAAGATGAGGTTATCGGCAAGAACCCGAGGATTTTGCAAAGCGGCAAACATGATGCCGCATTTTACCGTGAGATGTGGGCACCACTGGCCAGTGGCAAGGCATGGCAGGGGCATCTGATTAATAAGAAAAAAGACGGCAGCTTGTTTGAGGAGGAGGTCTCAATTACCCCTGTTCTTAATGAAGCCGGGGAAATTATCAATTATGTGGCTGTAAAACGCGATGTGACAGGGGTGATGCGGCTTGAAGAGCAACTCCGGCAAGCCCAGAAGATGGAGGCCATCGGCACCCTTGCCGGCGGCATTGCGCACGACTTCAACAATATCCTGGCCATCATCTTGGGCTACGCCGAACTGGCATTTCGTGAAACTCCCGGGATAGACCCACGGAGGAACAAGCTTGGAGAGATCATCAAGGCCGGCACTCGCGCCAAGGATTTGGTCAGGCAGATTCTGGATTTTAGCCGCAAAACAGAGAGGGTGAAGCAGCCGTTTCTGATGGCACCCCTGGTCAAGGAAACACTCAAGATGCTCCGGGCTTCCATACCATCCACCATTGCCATCGAAGAGAGAATTATTGCCGTGAACAGTATGGTGTTGGGCGATCCTAGCCAACTGCATCAGGTAATCATCAATCTCTGCACCAATGCCTTTCATTCCATGGAGGAACAAGGCGGCACCCTCTCTATCATCCTTGATTCCGTGCAGTTGGAGAGAGAAGAGGCCGCCGGACTTGGAGTCGATGAGGGGTGTTATGTTCGATTGGTCGTGGCCGACAGCGGATGCGGCATGAGTCCGGTTATTCAGGGCCGTATCTTTGAGCCCTATTTCACTACCAAGGATGTGGGCAAAGGGTCCGGCATGGGGTTGGCCGTGGTGCACGGCATCTTGCTCAGTCATGGTGGGATGGTACGGGCCACCAGTCAAGAGGGAAAAGGCTCTTCCTTTGAGGTCTATCTTCCTGCCATCGAGCAGCCTGCCAAGGAGGAAGGAGGAGAAGAGGGAGGCACCTGCCCGCCGGGAACAGAGCGTATTCTGGTGGTAGATGATGAGCCTGTCATTGCCGAAATGATGAGCCAGTGGTTGGTGCAGTTGGGTTATACGGTCACCACGAGCAACAACAGCGTGGAGGCGCTGGGTATGGTGCGGGAAAACCCAAATGGCTTCGACCTGATTGTCACCGATCAGACCATGCCCTTTATGCCAGGCTCCGAATTGGCCAAGGAGGTTTTGTCCATTCGGCCCGACTTACCGATCATCCTCTGTACCGGTTACAGTGCCATTCTGACCGAGGAAAAAGCAATGGAGATCGGCATAAAAAGATACGCCTACAAACCGTTACAAGGTGATGAACTGGCCCGGCTGGTCAGGCAGGTGCTGGACGACGGAAA
>VMSS01000144.1 GCA_013791995.1 Desulfurivibrio sp.
ATCTGTTGGTCTGGTTTTCATAGCCTCTCACACCGACAAGAAAGCGATAGCTGTTTGCTGCTGAGTCGGCCACTGCCAGCTGGCCGTCCACGTTGTTGTGATGTGCGCCCTTGAGAGCAACGACATCGGTCGGCGTACCGCTGGAATACCTGTAGCCGTGGCATCCGTTCATCCCGGCGCAGGTCAGGTTTGAGGCGTTTACGATATAGTCGTCGTGGAAGGATTGCCTGATTCCACCGGGCAGGTTGGTTATCAGGGTCTCTTTAAATGCCGCACCCAAGGCAATGACATTATGGCCATGGCTGTTGGATGCAGCTCCCTTAAGACCGGTAATATAGCCGAAATTCCCGGCGGCAAGGTCTCCGCTGGGGTCGGAATGCATGACTTGGGGAACCAGACTGCCGTTTATGTTGACGATTTTCTGTGAGGTTGCCTGGCCATGGCAACCGAGGCAGTCGCCCCGCAGGAGGTTTCGTTCCACCATGGTGGAACTGTTGAACTGCATGCTGGCGCCTTGCTGGCTGTTGTGCATGGTGTGGCAATTGACGCATTCGCCGGTGATTTTCGCCCCGGCGGAACCAGCAACGATAAGGGGAATGATAAGCGCTGTCCGGACACAGTATGTCTTAACCTGATGCCTCCGTTTAGTTATCATAAAAATATTCCCCTCCCTGTATCAATTTCATGGCCTGTTCGGCGTGCGAAAAAATATCAACTGAAAGGTGTACAACTCCTCTCTTTCACCCGCGACATTTTGTCGCACACTTTCATCGTGCCACACCCTTGCGTCCTTAACAATAAAAAAAGTTAGCAAAGACAAACAAAAAAATATCCCGCTGTTACAGAAAGATAGACAGGCGTAGCCTTCTGACAGAAAAAATGATCTGGAAATATTTTATCCTTCTGCAGATTCCAGCATCCACTGTTCCATCCCTTGTGGTTTGCTTTGACATAATACTGTCGCAAGGCCATAATTAAGTGAGTGGAAAATCACCGAGACGAACCATGACGGGCGAGGTGCTGGTATGGACAGAAGAGCGTTTCTCAGGCAGGTGGCCCTGTGGTCGGCAGGGCTCAGTGTCAGTATCCCCCATTTCAGGATATGCGAAGCCCTGGCCGCCGAAGGTCAACAACCCCTGCTTGCCCATGCAACCGGCAGAGATTACCGGGACCTGGTGGACCGGGTGCTTTCCCCTTTGGGCGGGATGGGCAAATTTGTCCGCCCCAGCGACAAGGTGGTGATCAAGCCCAATATCGGCTGGGACCGCAATCCGGCCCAGGCTGCCAATACCCATCCGCAGGTGGTCAGGGTTTTAGTTGAGCGGGCTCTGGATGCCGGGGCCGGCGAGGTTCTGGTCTTTGACCGGACCTGTAACGAGGAGCGACGCTGCTATGTCAACAGCGGCATCCAGGAAGCCCTGGCCGGGATCAAGGACAAGCGGCTGAAGTTTTTCCACCCGGACGAGCGCAAATATATCCCGGTTGACATTGAACGGGGCAAGGCGGTCAGGCGTCTGGACATTTATCGCGACGCCCTGGAGGCGGACAGCTACATCAACGTGCCGGTTGCCAAGCACCACGGACTCAGCCGCTTGACCCTGGGCCTTAAGAACAGCATGGGGGTTCTGGGCGGTACTCGGGGGGCGATGCATCACAACCTTGGCCAGAAGCTGGCAGATCTCGCCACGGTGATCCGGCCCAAGCTCACCGTGATCGACGCCACCCGTATCCTTCTGGCCAATGGCCCGCAAGGCGGCAATCTCGACGATGTCAGGGTGCTGGACACGGTTATCGCCTCGGTGGATCCGGTGGCAGCAGATGCATACGCCACCACCCTTTTCGGCCTGAGGCCCGAGGAAATCGAATCCACTGTTGCCGCCCATGGTATGGGGCTGGGGGAGATGGACCTGAAAAAGGTCAGGGTGATTAAGGCCTGATCTTTTTTGCTGAAACCTGCTTGCTAACGATGGCTCGCCTGAGCCGACCCTGCCCAGGAAAGGCATTGACATGAAAAACACACGAAAGATCCCCTTGTATTACTGGCGGCGCCTGAGTCAACTGGCCTGCCTGACGCTCTTTTTCTTTTTGTTCATCAGGACCGATTATTCGGGCACCGATACCATCGAGTACGCGGTGAACATCCTCTTCAGGATCGATCCCCTGCTGGCCCTGTCCGCTTCGCTGGCAGCCGGATTTTTTATTCCCCTGATGCTGCCGGCCGTTGGCACCCTGCTGCTGACCCTGATCCTGGGCCGCTTTTTCTGCGGCTGGGTCTGCCCCATGGGAACCCTGCTGGACGGTTGCCGCACCATGGCGCCAAAAGCACAGACGGGGAACGACAGAAAATACCGGTCACTCAAGTTCTACCTCTTGGGTTTTCTACTGATGGGAGCCTGGTTCGGGTTGCCCATGGCCGGGTATTTCGATCCCTTCTCAATCCTGGTCCGGGGCTTGGCTCTGGCGTTGGACCCGGCCTTAAACACCCTGTCCACCACCTTTTTCACCTACACCTACCAGGAGGGGCCGACCTGGCTCAACACCGTGACCGAGCCGGTTTACGCCTTTTTGAAGGCGACCATCCTGCCCTTTAATCAGAAATATTATGACCTGACCATTCTTTCGTTGGGGATTCTTCTCCTGGTTTTCTTCCTGGAAAAACTGGAACGACGGTTTTTTTGCCGCAACCTCTGCCCGCTGGGCGCTCTGTTTGCAGTGACATCCCGTTTTTCCCTCCTGCGGGGGAAAGCCGGCACCAAATGCACCAAGTGCCGAAACTGTCAGGAGGTCTGCCGGATGGGGGCCATTGACGAGGAGCGCACCATCTCGCCCATTGACTGCAATCTCTGCCTGGATTGTCTCCATCATTGCCCGGGCAACAAAATATCCTTTCAATTCGGCATGAAATCTCAGGCAAAGCCGACGTTTACGCTTTCCCGCCGCACGTTTGTCAGCTCCCTGGCTTTGGGGGCGATGCTGCCTTTCTTTCTCAAGAGCCGAACCCTGGCCCGCCAATCCGACGAACTCCTGATCCGCCCGCCCGGAGCCCTGCCCGAAGAAGCGTTTGTCGGCCGCTGCGTTCGCTGCGGAGAATGCATGAAGGTCTGCATCGGCAACGGGCTGCAGCCTGCTTTTCTCCAGTCCGGTCTGGAGGGCATGTTTTCTCCCATTCTCAAGGCTCGCACCGGCTACTGTGAATACAACTGCACCCTCTGCGGCCAGGTCTGTCCCAGCGGGGCGATCACGAAACTTTCCGCTCCGGAAAAGAAAAAGGTGAAGATCGGCAATGTGGTCTTTGACAAGAACCGCTGCCTGCCCTATGCCAAAGGCATCCCCTGCATCGTCTGCGAGGAGCATTGCCCCACTCCTGACAAGGCGATCAAGTTCCGGGAGGTGGTGGTGGAGAACAGTCGGGGAGAGAAGGTGACGGTCAAGCAGCCGTACCTTATTGATGGATTATGCGTCGGCTGCGGGATATGCGAAACCAAGTGCCCCCTGCCCGGTCCCTCGGCGGTCATCGTGACCAGTGCAGGGGAAAGCCGCAATCCGGCCAAGGCGCTGCCTGATACCGGGCGCATGGGGTATTGATCTGAAGAGGCGGAAAGAAACCCCGGACGTAACTCCGTGAGCCCCTTTCCCCTTTAAAATTTTTTCATTTTTTCGCCGATCCGGGTGGCTTTTTCACATTGGGATCCTTGTTTGGGGTTGCAGTCAAGGAGTATGGACATCACCTTGTCGGCAACTGTATCGCAACCCGCATCTTCCAGTCTTCCCAGAATGTCGGACATCAGCTTGTTGAATTCCACACATTTTTCGTAATCGGAAGATGCGCGTTGGTGGAGGATAGCCGCCTTTTCGAGATCTTTCTTGATATCGGGCGGGATTGTTTTAGACATACGGTCACATCCTGTAATACTGTTGCGCGAAAATTCGAAGGACACTTTTTACTCGCTGCCCCTTCTCCGCCATATCCATTTATGATCCATTGGCTTACAATGGCGAATACTTGGCACGAAACCAATTATCACTTGTCTGGCAACGGGTATTCCCATGAAAATACGCGCACTCACCCTGGAAAATTACCCCAAGGCTTCTGCCATGTTGCGGCAGGCATTCCCGCGCAGCAGCGCGGAAGTGCAACTCGTCGAAAATCTGCACAAAAACAACAAGGAGATCCACGAATGGGTCTGCATCCACATCAACACGGTCATCGCCTATATCGCATTTACCAAGGCGTATAACGGCTCAGCAGTGTGTGGGCTGCATCTGGCTCCATTGGCGGTGAAGCCTGAGTTTCAAAAGCAAGGAGTAGGCTCGGAACTGCTGCGCTTTGCTTTGCGGCAGAAGGAAATCAAAGAATCTACCGTCTTTGTCTTCGGCGATCCCCGCTTTTACCAGAAATTCGGCTTCACGCCCTGTACCATGCCGATTTGTCCCTTTGACACTAACAATACTCATTTCTTAAGTATCCGCAACAACACCACCACCTGCCATGGGATCGAAAACAA
>VMSS01000058.1 GCA_013791995.1 Desulfurivibrio sp.
CAGGCAGCATGGAAGGCGGCATGGAAATCGGCATGGCCCAGAGCATGGAAAGCAAGATGCACATTGCTCCACAACTGCCTCCGGAACATTATCTGCCAGTCATCCCGTCCCTGCCCCCCATGTCGAGCATCAAGAGTGAATTAAAAGCCATCATTCGCTCTGCGTACGACGACCACGGCACTGAGCTGATCCAGCTTTTGTCCCAAAAAGACAGCAAGCCAACACGATGATCATCCGCCATGAAAATTTATTTTGCTTCTTTGGTAAACAAACGATATACAGTTTGGCAGACCTTAAATTATTAATCTAACCTTGGAGTCCGACATGAAACTCTCTCTTAACCCTGGCGTATCGTGCGTGCACCATCTGTCGGTGCCTGTTGTTTTCTTCAGCGCCCTCTTCTGCTCAACAGCCGCTTTTGCCGCCCACCCCCTGATCACCGACGATGCCGGCACCATGGGCAAGGGCAATGCCCAGATGGAATTCAACGGAGAATATGGACACGAGAAAGAAGAGGGGGTTACCACCAAGACCACGGAAGGGTCTGTCGCCTTAACGTATGGCGCAACCGACACGGTGGACCTTGTTATCGGCATCCCCTATCAGCATATCAGGGTAAAAGAAGAAGAAAACACCATGAGCGAAAACGGCTTTTCCGACACCTCGCTTGAAGTTAAATGGCGTTTTTATGAGCATGACGACTACCACCTTGCTATCAAACCAGGGATTTCGCTGCCCACGGGGGATGACGATAAAGGCTTGGGCACCGGCAAGGCAACCTACAGCCTGTACTTCATCTCTTCCAAAGAAATGGATCAGTTGGCCTTTCATCTGAATCTCGGCTATCTCAGAAATGAAAACACCCAGGATGAAGAAAAAAACATCTGGCACGCGTCCATCGCTTCCAGCTTTGCTTTGACCGAAAAACTCACCGCTGTTGCAAACCTCGGTGTTGAGACAAACACGGACAAACTTGCCGGCACCGATCCCGCCTTTTTCCTGGCGGGCCTGGTGTATGCCTTGACAGATGATTTTGACATCGATTGCGGGGTCAAATACGGGCTCAATGATCCCGAGACGGACTACTCCGTGCTTGCAGGGGTCACCTGGAAATTTTGAATCTTTTTGCAAACAACAAAAAAGGGGCAGCCATAATTTGGCTGCCCCTTTTTTGTTTAAACCTTGAAAATGGTGGAGGCGGCGGGAGTTGAACCCGCGTCCGAAAATACTCCCCTCCCGATATCTACATGCTTAGTTCTGTTTGGCTGCTTATCGTGCCTCGGCCCCTCCAGAACAAGAGGCTTTCGGCACTATCCCACTGAATTTCGCCATCGGCGCGGCAGGCGCGCACCGTAGGCTATCCCGCTAGTCGACGTTCTTTTCGGCTGCGCAGGAGTAGGCCGAAAGACCGGTAGCATTAAGCTGCTACAGCGTAAGAATAGTCGTCTGCGACTATATTTTGCTCTACCTATTTTACGAGGTGGGTAGAAACCTCGGCATGCAACCTGAGCTTACATATCCCCGTCGAATCCGTTTCGCCCCCATGTTTGAATGAAAAATTAACAACGATCACTGAAAAATCTATCTGTATTTTAGCATGGCCCGGTCAATCTCGCGGTCCGTATCTTTCTTCTTGAGCGATTCCCGCTTGTCGTAAAGCCTCTTGCCTTTGGCCAAGCCAAGAACCACCTTGGCCAGCCCCCGCTCATTGAAATACATCTTCAGGGGAATCAAGGAGTATCCTTTTTCCTTAATCTTGCCAACCAGCTTAAGAATTTCGCGCTTCTTGAGCAGCACCTTGCGCTCCCGCACGGGATCCGGCGCATCGTAGGTGGCGTGGCTGTAAGGCGAGATATGGACCCGCTGGAGAAACACCTCGTCGTTTTTGATCTTGGCAAACCCGTCACGCAGGTTGGCCTTACCGGCCCGGAGAGACTTCACCTCCGAACCCAATAATTGGAGCCCTGCCTCGATCTCCGACTCAATGGTGAAATCGTGGTAGGCTTTTTTATTGGTGCAGACAACCTTGACAGCCACATTTCACCCGTACGCCCGTGCTCAAACTTCAAGAAAAAACCCTTGCTCCGGAGGAACAAGGGGGAATGTTTCATTAACTATAATACATCCTGCCTGAAAAAGCGAGGGGCGCACGCTCGCGGCTAATCCCCTCCGGTTACCCGCAAGGCCTCCTCCGGGGTGGTGATGCCGCTTTTTACCTTGCGCCAGGCATCCGCCTTGAGGGTGGTCATGCCCTCATCTATGGCCGTCTGCCGAATCTCTGTTTCAGAGTTTCCCCCACTGATCTGCTTGCGGATCTTGTCGCTCATCACGAAGATCTCAAAAATGCCGCTCCGTCCGAGATAGCCGGTAGCCCGGCATTGCGGACACCCCTTGCCCCGCCGCAGCTCGATCTCGCCCTCCTCGGTCACCGGCAAGCCGAAGCCGCGCAGCTCGTCGGCCTGCATACGGTAACTCTCGCTGCAATGGGGGCATATTTTCCGCACCAAACGCTGGGCCATGGCCCCCAACAGGGTCGAACCGATCATAAATGGCTGCACCCCCAGATCAAGCAAGCGGCTGATGGAGGCCACGGCATCGTTGGTGTGGAGAGTGGAAAAAACAAGATGGCCGGTGAGCGCCGCTTGCACGGCATTCACTGCGGTATCCAGATCGCGGATCTCGCCGATCATGATGATGTCCGGGTCCTGGCGCAGGATATTACGAAGGATGGTGGAAAAGGTCACATCCAGCAACGGCTGCACCGGAATCTGGTTGAACTCCTCATGCACCATCTCCACCGGATCCTCGATGGTGACCACATTCTTCTCCGGGGTGGCGATCTGCTTGAGGGTCGAATAGAGGGTGGTGGACTTGCCGCTGCCCGTTGGCCCGGTCACTAGAAAAATACCGTGCGGGGCAGACATAAAGCTCTGGTACACCTCAAGATCACGCTCTGAGAAACCTATATTTTCCACATCCTGAAAGAGGATATCCGGGTCCAATATTCGCAGCACCGCCTTTTCCCCAAAGGCCACCGGCACGGTGGAGACCCGGATCTCCGCCTCCTGACCGGAGCGGTCCACCTTGATCCGACCGTCCTGGGGCCGCCGTTTCTCGGCAATGTCCATCCGGGCCAGGGATTTGATCCGAGAGATCACTGCGGCATGGACCACCTTAGGCAGCTTGTAGATGGTGTGCAGCACCCCGTCGATCCGCAAACGAACCTGGGCCTGCTCCCGTTTCGGCTCGATGTGGATATCGCTGGCCCGCTGCTCAAAGGCATAGTTGAACATATGGTCCACCGCCGAGGTCACATGCTGGTCCGAAGAGGCCGCCTCCTCGGTGGAGGAGATACGCACATACTGCTCGAGATTGCCAAGATCCACCAGGGGTCGGGCCAGATGGCTTTCCGCTGCGGTGATGGAAGACTGGAAGCCGAAGAATTCGGCCAGGGTCTTACGGATATCGCTCTTGGTGGCCAGATAGGGCTTGACCGTGAGCTGGTTGGCCCGCTCGATCTCACCCAAGACGGTTTTGTTGTCGGGGTTGCAGATGGCAACCTCAAGCACTCCATTGGCAATGGAAAACGGCAGCAGCAGGTGACGGAAGGCAAAGGTGCGGGGGATGGTCTTGGTAACGGTCTTCAGGTCCAGCTCAAGAGGGTCGAGCTTTTTAAACGGCAGCCCAAGATCCTTGGCCACAGCCCGAAAAATCAGCTCCTCGGTGAGAACCTGCCCTTTTTTTCCGGGCAACTCCAGGTTCAACGAAACGATGATATCAACAAAGCTCAGGCTCTCATCCTGTACCCTGCCGGTATCCGTCTTGCGTCGGGCAGTATGCTGCCGAAGCAAGAGCTGGCGCTGCTGGGTCTTGCGGTTTTCGACTAAAGAGCGTTGCTCGGAGGAGAGCAACCTGTTCTGCCGGAGCAACTCAAGAATATATTTTTCGTCATTCAGCGTAGCTGTCATTCAACACAGTCTCTACCAGAAAGGCTGGCTATGCCGCCTTTTTTTTGACAACAATACCAGCCTTTTTAAAAAGTCCGTCGGGTAGCAAAAGATCGTCCAGCACCCCGCACTTATATACTTGGCGGTCTGGCTATTCTTTTGGAGGAAGCGCCAGTTGCCGAGCTGCCTCTTGCAACCGCTCACCCTTCAATATTGTAATTTTTTTGACATTAGAAATATCCACTCCCTTGCGAGCAACCTCCACCTGCACAAGTTGCCCTTCCTGTAAACTAGCAGGACTTGTAGGCACCTCTCCTGTCCCACTATCCACAAAAACAGGTCCAATAACAAAGGAGTAATCTCCTACCTGCAGCAGCATCTGGTTGATGTTCAATTCCACAATTCTCCCTACAAAAACTGTTTCCGGGAGATGCAGCGTGCCAGCCTGTGCGTCATACGGAGCAAGGCAAACAACCAGAGCGAAAATGACCGCATACATAAAATTTTTCATTGGCTGTTCCCCCTAAAGTTTTTCCCACCAGGAGCGCAATGCCGGCTTCATCCGTGGGAGATTAACCTTCATGGTAATAGTCCCTCCTGTCTTGGTTCCAATTACAATGGTGTCCTTGTGCAGAACCGGATTGGAGGCCATATCATCTCCCAGAAAAATACCAGCGACCTTATAGGTGTTCCCGCTGGCATCGGTGATCATATCCTTGCTGTCGAAAGCCTTGTCACCGTTGATATCAAACACTGATTTCCCCGGAGGCATACCGGTGGCGTAGTCCACGGCAAACAACCAAGCTTGTCCGGTTCCCTCGCAGACGTCAGCTGATGGAGTGAAGGTCGTGAAAAAAACCACCCCGCCCACTACCAGCGGATCGCTTATCACCCGCTCGGATGCCCCTCCAGCAACCAACCGGTTATTCAACTCCAGCGCCCAGGAATATGGCGCTGGCCCGGGAGCACTTCCGGAAATATAGCGGAAATCCTGCCCTGTTGCGACATTCGTTACCTTCGGTGTGGTAAAGATAGGCAGTGTAGCAAGAGTATGCGTGGGATAGGTGGTATCATCCCGTAGACCAAGGAAATACTGCATATTCGTGGCCGTTTTATCCGCTTGCACTTCATAACTTCCTGTCCCGAAATAAAGCCAAGCGATATTTTCGGCATAATAGGCATAGGACGGCTTGACCCTGATCGGGGTTGAACGATCAGGAATAGTGCGGTTGAAGCTGAAAAGGTTGGAAACAGTGGGGGTTTCGTTCTTTCCGATATTAGTCACTCTGTACATGGTTCCATATAGATTACCTACATACAGCCTGTCCCCCCGGTAATCATCATTCATCTCGGCAACCACAGCACCGCCCAAAGCATCATTCATCAATGTAGACGCCGCCGAAGGAAGTTTAATCCTGTTGGTGGCAACTCCGCCTGCATCTTTCCATAACGGAACAGCGGCATTGTTTGCCTCCACACCGTAAAGGTATGCCTGTTTGCTTGGTTGATTGAGAATGTCCGCGGCATAGCCCGAGCCCCAGTAAGCACCCCAAACCGTATCCGTCGAACTCTTCACCCCTACCCTATAAACCTCCGGCTGAGCCCAGGTCTGACCCAACTCGCTGTCGGTGAACTGCCAGAGATATTTCGTCCTTTTAGCCGTGTCAGCATCGTCAAAAGGTTTACCTCCCGTGACATCAAGGGCGAAATAAGCGGTACCGCCACGGCGCAAGCCGCTTATCAGAATAGTTTTCCACAAAATCCCATCATAAATATCCGCAGCAATGGGCGAACCGTCGACCAGATACCGGTGACAAAATTCAGTGGAACACATATTCTTGGTGGGGTCATTTGCTTCATTCAGTTTGGCGAGAATGCTGTTGGGGTAGAATCGCCATTGCTCAACGCCATTATCCAGCCTGAAGGCATGCAGGGCGCCATCATTAGAGCCAACATAAATCATCGTATCCCGCTGGCCTTGCGCTGTTCTAAATGCCGAATAGTTATTAAACGGGTAGTAATAGGATGGCGCATCGATAATCACCGGGGTCGAATTAATGATATCGCCCAGAGGCTTACAGAGAAAATTATCGCTGGCCAATGTGGCGTCAGTATAGGGAACCACGGTGCTCGGCGCCAGATCGGTGACGGTATATGATTTCTTGGTAAGCGGCATAACGGTGGATGCCTGCCATTTAAGTGTGCCGAGGGTGGCATTTTGAGTGTCATACTGAGTGCAGGTCAGATCTCCAGTCCAACCTCCGGCGCTAAACTGGGCGTTAACGATCAAGTCTTCCTGTCCGGCAGAGGTGGTAGGTGCCGGGGTGGCCCCATAAAACACCTGCGCTTTGATATTAGTGGTAACATTATCCAAAGCAGCCTCCAGATCAGCTTTATTCTGGGCGATGAAGGGCACACCCACTCCTGAAACCTCGTTATGCATGGCATAGAGATCATCATCAAGGTCGGCCTTGCCCAGGATATTGCTGATTTTTGCCGCTTCGTTCAACTGGGTTGCATCGTCAAGACCAAAGCCGATTGTTACGGTGGTGATCTTTTGACCTCCCAACAAATTTGCCTCATCGATAACACCCTGCAAAGTGGTCCCCGTATTTCCCAAACCATCGGTAATCAGAATCAAAAATTTTGGCTGACATGCCAGGGCCGCATAAAAAGCCGCGGGGGTATCAAGATCCGCCTTGAGGCCACCAAAGTATCGCTGAGCCTCCTGCATTGCCGGAACCAGCGGCGTCATCCCTCCGGCAGAAACACCGGCGATGGAGCTCTGCAATTTAGCCTGATGGGGATCGTCATTGAACTTACAGCCCGTATGCACCTTTGTGTAGAAGGTGGGACTGCTGCTGCTGTAGTTTCCTGTCCAGGAGCCAAAGCCCCAGGCGATGCTGCGGTCGACCACCAGCTTGCTCAAAACATCCTGGGCAATCTTGAGGCGTGATTCCTGGGTAGGTGGCGTCCAACTCGGGATGGTCCAACTCACGCTGCCGGCCGTCTTCGTCCGACCGGTGATATTGCTTGCCGTCGTAGGATACGTCAGTGCAGCATCTGCCGCCTCTCCATAGATGGTCAGAGTGGTTGCGGTAGTATCGCTAAAAGCAGGGACAAAACGAATCGCTGCTTTATCGATTGTGGCCCCGGGCGGAATATCCACCGCGTCAAACCGAAGCCCGGTGCTGTAATTTCCCCCCAGCTGGAGGGTTGTGTTCGTAAGGTACATGGTGGTGCCAAGCTGATAAGCATCATCCCGCGAACGCACCACCGGAAACTCTACATCTGGGTAAGAGATACCGGCAGCAGTGTAACTCACGGTCAAAACTGGGGCGTATGCTGCTGAGTTGTCATAGGATCTGGCCTGCCGTCTGCCGCTGCCATTTCCGGTAAGAATAAAGGCCATGGGATTGCCCGCGGCCCAGCCTCCCCGATTGACAACCTCCTGAACAATAGTTTTCAGTTCCGGCGTGCCGTTGACCGTTAAAGAGGTGTCCACAAGGGACATCAGGGTTGTCATGCTGCCGGAGATATCCAACAGTATGAGGATAGCCGGGTTGACCAGATTTTCGGTATAAAGCGGCACCTCGCCGCAGGCGCTGCTCTGGGGAGCCGGCTGCACCGTGAGGCTCACCGGGATATCCACCGGAGAATTGGTGGCGCCGGTGCCTGTAATGGTAATCTGCGCGGCATAGGTACTGGGCACCAGACTTGTGGCGGCATAGGTGATCGTCAGAATTTGGCTGGCGCCGGCTGCCAGGGTGCCGCTTGCCGGGGAAACCGAAAGCCAGGACGCATCATCGCCAATGGTATACACAAGATTGGCGTTTCCGGTATTGGTCAAAGTAATGGTGCCGGAAACAGGATTTGTTCCCTGAAAAGAGGAAAGCCCAACGTTGGCAGGGTTAATGCTGATTGTCGGGGCAGCAGCCGGCAGGTACTCAATATGTAAAAGAGGAGCTCTTGACGAACTATTATCACGAGAATATGCATTGCGTCGACCCGCGCCATTGGCAAACAGGACCAAGGAATTGGTGTAGGGAGCGACAGTCGACCAGCCGGTCCTGTTGACGAGTTCCTGGATAATGGTCTTGATGTCAGGGCTTGAGATGGTCGTTTTATTACTTGGGCAGGGGTCCCCATCATTTTTCCAGTTTACAGAAGCAGTGGTAGGATTCGCTGTTTTTCTGCCGGAAAGGGAAGAGCTGGTACTGCTGAAGGTTGGAGCATTATCGACATTTTCGCCAAGCACGGTCCAGTCAACGCCCTGGGTGCATTTATCCTTATCCCTGACAACAATCTCTAGATGGGCTCCGGTAATTTGCGCACCCCGCGGGATACCTGTTGTAGTGAAGCGCATCCCCACCAGCATGGGAGGATAGTCAGTACAATCGTCCCAGCCAAAATCCAGATAGTCGTCACCGAGGCGGACAGCACCCACGCTCTGGCCGCAACCAGCCGCAAGATATTGTTCGGCATCATCAGTGCCAGCTGCAACCTGCACGCGCAACGTGTCCGCGAAGCACAGGGTTGCGGAAAGCAAAAACAGAACACATGCCGCAACGATCTTCCCAGCGAATCGATATTTCATGGTGCACCTCACTGTTTCTTGCCATCAGCCACGACTGCGGCCATGATCAGTATCCGACCTTGTAAACCTTGCGAACAACGGTTTCGATCTCCTGCGCACGATCGGCGTTGCCGGTGATGTCATAGTAAAAATCCCGATATTCCTTGCCGCTGCCCTGGGTCTGGTGATCCTCCTGATAAGCGACCTTGTACCAGTAAGGAACCCCGCCAAGGGTGCCATCAACAAAAGCGCTTGGAAAATCATTGTTCAAGACGTTAGCGCCCCCGTTGCCGAAATTCCTCACATTGTTTGGCTCCACTACCCCGGTATTAATGATCGGAGGCGGCTTGGAATAAGCAACCGTCCAGTTGGCCCCCTCCTGCCAGCTTGTTTCAGCCACATATAACTCCTGCACCATCTCTCGGGTATTTCCGGCGATCTTCAGTTCAATATTGGTATTATTCAGAGATGTCGCACCCAGAAGGAGAAGCACCATCATTACCAGCAATGCCGCCACCAGAACAAACCCTTCTTCTCCCTTGCCTACCTGAAAAATATTCATTCCTTTCACCTACATGAAATCCGTTTTGACATAGGCATACTGGAACTGCTTGGCAAGCAGGCCTTCATTCCACAGTACGGTGACAGCGACATTCTTCCTTGAAGTGTCCAGGTCAGTCACGGCCCAGTTCACGGTATAAGCGACCCCCCCCACGGTTGTCGTGGCGGTATGGTTGCCTGTCGTAAGTTCCGCCGCCGAGTTATCCAGCACCATCAACTGCTCAAGACGGTTCATAGCTCCGAACGAGGCCTCTGTGACCCGCTGCGCCCTGCTGTTGCCGGACATCACCATAATCGGGGTCGCGGCCACCGCCAACAGCCCAATGGCCATAAGGGTAATGGCGATCATCACCTCAATCAGGGTGAAGCCATCCTCGTTGCTGGTCAATCTTTTCCGGCTCATAGGCTGAGGTTCCTGCACATTATGGCTGTCGTAAACATCCGACCACGAACCCCTGTGGGAAGCGTCCAATTTACCCCTCCCGGCGAGGCGAAGGTAGGACTCTCCATATAATTCCTGTCTACCCCGCCGCTTTTGGCAAGTATCGTCACCTCAACCCCGCGTACATTTCGCATATTTACGGCATCCACCACCGCTGCCAGATTGAAACCTCCCGCACCATTATCTATAAGATACCGGAATTCAAGACCATGGATATTCAAAACCGTCGGCACCCTGTTCCCAGCACCGACCGCACGGCCAAGATCATCAACAGGATCGGCAGGAGCAACGCCATCATCAAAAGCCGCGTACAGATCATAAACAACTCTCACCAATTCATCGGCATCCGGGGCCCCATGAAGTATGCCGTCACCGTCATAATCAGCAGCGTTGTCCGTGGCCGCAGTATCAAAATAGGTGAAAACAAGCTGGCTGGCGTTGGAGCCGATGCAAACACCAGGAGCAACGAGACAATCGGTACTAGTGGAGGGGTCAGCGGCCACGACCAAAGGATCCCGGTGCCCAGTCAGCCTAATCTCTCTGCCCATAATGGTAATGGCAGCCCGAAAGTTCTGTTGGGCCTCGGCAACATACTCTTGTGAGGTGTAGGCATTTTGCTGGGAAGTATAGATATTATAAATTGCGGCCATGACCACCCCGGAGATGAGCATAACAACGAGCAGTTCGACCAGGGAAAACCCCAGATTTCCGCCGCTGGTCATTAACCGCTTCCTTTCGTGGTATGGAAATCCTTTTATCATATGGCCCCTTCGGTTGATGCTTTTTGTATCCGCACATTGCCCGTGGTGGAGACAGATATCCTGTAAAACAGAGGCGTTGCGTTGGCCAGCCTGATGCTGCCCGCGCCGTTGGCAAGCCCCCGGCTGTCATATCTGGCGCTTCCCGTTGCAAAGGTGGAACCATACAGTGCTACGGATGGAGCAACATTTGTTTGCTCCAGCACCGTTTCTCCTACATCGCAGACTCCATCATCATCACTGTCCAGATATACGCGGAAACTGCCGCCCATTATTGCGGCACCGGCCGTGGTGGTAAATTCGACCCCGACGTTTATTTTTCTGGTGATTGCCTCACTCCGGGCCCGTTGCATGGTCGAAGCCACAATTCTGGCCGCCCCCCGCAACTCTGCATTCCGTAACATCCCGGCCACGAATGGCGTGGCAATTGCCAGAAGGATGCCGACAATAGCGACCGTGGTGACCAATTCAATCAAAGAAAACCCGGTTTCCCGTGTTGCTGGTGAGCCCCCCTGCCGTTGGTTCATCTCTTCTCCGTCAATGCCGGTTGTTCTGTTTTTCCTGCTTCAAATAAATAATACCTGCAAAAGACATACCGGATTATGCCACAACAAACTCACAGGTTGCAACTTATGTGTTTTTGGTAGGGACGACAGGGGCTAACGGTCAGATCAGCAACTATTCGGCGCAATCATTGTTCAGACAATATTTTGTCAGAAAATCAGACCCGCCTTCTCCCGAAGAAACTTTCAATGCTGGCGGCAGCAACTACTGCCGAACTTTCTGCGCAGACCGGCAAAACAAAAATGCGCTCAACTCATGGCGCTTGTGATCGACAGGTTATTTCCAGCAATTTGATCACATAGACCACACAGGCATGTGTTACTGCAGGTCGCCACTCCTGCTTTTTTTGACAAGATTTTCTCAGCCGGGAATCAACACGACAACAAAATATGTCAATTGTGACAAATGTTGTCACAGCAGCGCCAGAGAACAATTCCAGCCTATTCCGATCCAGAATGAGGCAACCACCCGAAATAAAAAACAATTTCAAGAGATCGGACAATCTCTGTGGAGTGGCATGAAAATTGGATTTGACCCAGACCATGTCACTGCCATAGTATGCAGACATGTACTATAAATTGTATGCGCATCACCCACACACAAAGGAGCTTGTTATGAAGAACCAAAAAGGTTTTACCCTCGTAGAGTTGATGATCGTTGTCGCGATCATTGGCATCCTGGCGGCCATCGCCATCCCGCAGTTCGCAGCATATCGGATTAGAGGTTTTAACACCTCAGCACTCAGCGACGTAAAGAATCTCGCAACCTCAGAAGCTGCATTTTTCGCGGATTGGCAGGGGTTTGCAGTCACAAATAACGCCGCAGACCTGGCCGCAGCACAAGCAATTACGCATGCACGGGTAGCCGCTGGCACTGCAATTGCGGGTGTTTTGGTCACCGGTGGCGATGGTGTTGCCACCAGTGACTTTCTTATCGCAGATGATAACTCTGGCACCTCTCGGGCTAATGCAATCGCCTTGGGCAATGGTGTTTCAATTGTTGCTAACAGTTCCGGCCCATTTGACTCCTTTACTGCAATATCCAAACATATTCAGGGAGATACAATGTTCGGCGTTGACAGCGACGTAACCCTGCTATATCAAGATCCGACAGCGGTTGCCGCAGGAACAGCTCTTACTGTATCAGCTACGAATACCCCTCCCTCCACAATAGCTAATGATGACTTTAATGGTGTCGCCACCTATGTAGTTAAATAAGCAGCCTCTACTCACTCCGTATTGGATGCGTTGCACCTTGGCGCCGGTTTAAATACTTTATTTGAACCGGCGCTTTTTTATATCGTAAATCTTTCCATGAAAGGAAAAAAGTGATTGCCTTTGAGCACGTTGCCAAGATCTATGCTAAAGAGATTGCCACGCCAGCCCATACCGCCCTGGTCGATCTCACCTTTACCGTTAAAAAAGGGGAAACTCTTGGCCTCATCGGCGCCAACGGCGCAGGCAAGAGCACCTGCATCAAGTTGCTCATGGATTTCATCCGGCCAGATGCCGGCGCCATCTCCATACTAGGACAAACCCCGGCCCAGCACGCAATCCGGCGCCAGATCGGCTACCTGCCGGAGACCGCCAATTTCCCCTCAAACCTCACTGTCCTGGACATGCTGCGCTTTACGGGCAGTACCTGCAACATGCCACAACAGAATCTCCGCACCGCTTCTGAAAAATGGCTGCGCCGCCTCGGGTTGTGGGATGACCGGAAACGACCGCTCCGCAATTACTCCAAAGGCATGCAGCAGCGGGCCAACTTCGCTATCGCCCTGCTCAATGAACCGGAACTGCTCATTCTGGACGAGCCCATGAGCGGCTTGGACCCTATTGGCCGAGCCGATATTCTCGCACTCGTTGCTGAACTGAAGAGCCAGGGAAGAACCATCCTTTTCTGCTCGCATATCCTGGAAGACGTGGACCGCCTTGTAGACAGGGTTCTGGTGTTACACCAGGGTAGGAATCTCTTCGTAGGCCCCCCTCATGTCCTTGCGGAACAGCAGGACTGCCCCACCTTTGTGGAGGGGTATCTCTGCCTTGTGCAGCAGGTGACCAAAAATGCTTAGTACTCTGAAACGCATCGGGGCCATTGCCCGCCTCGTCCTGATCGACGGCCTCCGCCGTCATGCGCTCATGGGCCTCATTGTCCTTTCCATGTCGGCCCAGGCTGGGGCGCTCCTGTTCTTTGATTTCATTCCCAGAGACATCGGCAGGGCCTCCAGTGATTTCATCCTCTCCCTGGCGTGGCTTTCGGGATTCATCTTTCTGTTTTTCCACGGGGTCCAGGTAATCGCTCTGGATGAGGAGAGAAAGGTCATCTATTCCCTGCTGGCCCGACCGGTCTCGCGGGGAGAATATGTCCTCGGCATTTTCTCCGGGCTTGCCGGACTTCTCCTGTTGCTGAACCTGCTCCTGTGCGGACTGGGATTTAGCACCCTACTGATCATCAAACAGCTGGTACCAGCGGTGTACTTCAGCCATTTCCATATTGTGCCATACCTGCTGGCCTGGTTTGGTCTTATCGCCATGGAACTGATGCTACTTTCTGTTATCCTCCTGTTCTCCGGCCTGGTGCGCGGCAGCTTTCCGGTGTTGCTTATCTCCCTTTCTTTTTATGCCATCTGCTCCGGGTTGCCAGTGGTGCGAGAAGCCGTGAGTCAACAGGCGGCACGGTCCGAAGGATTAACCGGCCTAAAGACGATGCTCTTATGGATGACCACTGTTTTCCCAGATTTTGACCGCCTGGATTTTAAGAACATGATCGCCTCTTCGGCTCCGCTGCCGGATCTCTCGCTCCTGCTGGTCAACTTTGCGCTAACCATCTCCTATATTGGCCTATTTCTTTGGCTTGCCTGCCTTGTCTACCAGCGTCGGGATCTGCAATGAGCGCCAGGCTGCCGCTTTTTTTTCTCCTGCTTTTCTTCTATGGGGCGCTCTTTTCCCTCCAGGAAGCACGTTTTTCCGAGAGCAGCCAGCAGCTCTCCCACCCCTTGCCCCCGGTAATCCAGAAAATCGCCCTCGGCTATCTCCACCAACTCGGCGGGGAAATGCAGTTTATCAAGGCCAGCGTTTTTTATGGCGGAGTCAAGCCAGGCCGTGACCCGCTGGAATATGCAGAACCGCTTGCCCAGCACTTTACCGCCGCCGCCACCTTGCATCCGCAGTTCATCGACACTTATTTTCTCTGCCAGGCAATTCTGCCCTATATCAACACCGACTACGCCCGGTACGCAAACAGTGTGCTTACCAAGGGAATGACAGCCCTGCCGAACAACTATGTGCTGCCATTTTTTGCCGGGTTCAACTATTTTTACTACCTTGACGAACCATTGGAAGCAGCGCGGCTCTTTCACCTTGCCGCGAAAAGGCCCAACGGCCCACCCATGTTGGAGCACCTTGCCAATCTCCTTTCTGCCGAAGGCGGGAATATTTACGCTGCCCTGATAGGGTTGCGGGGCATGTACGCTTCCGAACAAGATGAACAGGTCAAAAAACGGTATGCAGAGGAAATCACCGCGTTTGAAAAGGCGGTTACGGTTCTTGAGGCCATACGCCGTTACGAAAAAATGAAAGGGACGCCCCCTGTTGCCTTGAGTGACCTTGTCCCGGATTATTTGCAGGCTATCCCCGATGTTGGGCCAATTTTCACCCTTGAATGGAAGCCGCCTCATCTTGGAATTGTTCGCGTTGCGAAGAAGAAAAACCCACGTCGATGACCTGCTCTCGAGCCTTCGCGTCCGACGGAACCAGTCAATAAGCCTTTCCCTTCCTCCTTTATCTCCCTTGCTACCGCACCGTATTAAAAATACGTTGCTCTTGAGCACAGAAAAATATATATTAAAAATATATACTATCAGGAGGCAATGATATGGAAACCGCTAAACTTTTTCAGAATGGAAAATCACAGGCCGTACGTCTTCCAAAAGAATTCAGGATGCCCGGCGATATGGTTAAAATATCCCAAAAAGGCAACCAGGTCATTTTGGAGCCGCTGGAAATAACCTGGGATTCGTTATTCGACTCACTTGACGATTTTCCCGAGGACTTCATGGAAAGCGGGCGGGAGCAACCTGGTATGCAGAAAAGAGAATCTTTCTGATGCTCTATCTGCTCGATACCAACATCTGCATTTATCTTATCAAGAAGCGGCCACCGGAAGCGCTTGCGCAATTCAGACAGCACTCGCCGCAGGATGTTGCAATCTCCACGATCACGCTCTTCGAGCTTGAGTATGGGGTAGAAAAAAGCCAATACCGCCAGCGCTCCCAAGATGCTCTTGCCAAGTTTCTTCTTCCACTCAATCTCCTTGATCTGGACCGTTCTGCAGCTGGTGACGCCGCAGTCATCCGGGCAGAACTTGAAAAAAAAGGGTTGCCCATTGGGCCCTACGACTTACTTATCGCTGGACTGGCTCGATCACAAAACATGACCTTGGTGACCAACAACACCAAAGAATTCGAAAGGGTTGACGGCCTGCGCCTGGAAAACTGGGTGCAATAACTGCCGGAATATTCTGAATTCTCCCACAAAACCCCTCCACCCAAAATCCCGAGCCCATGACAACA
>VMSS01000103.1 GCA_013791995.1 Desulfurivibrio sp.
CCCGGACGTTATCAATCAGTGTCTTATGGCCTTCCCTCTTATCGTGCTGTATGAGGTGAGTATTGTTGCGGTCTGGTTGCTGGGGAGAAAGCGGTTGGCTGGGTTTCAGGGGGAGGAGTAAGGCGTGATGGCATGTTCTGAGAGAAGTAAAGGAAGGGCGGTAGGGTAAAGATGGTGGTCATCTATATGATAGCGCCCGTGGGAAAAACCTTTGTCATCACAGGTCAGGGAGTAGTTATCGAGAAAGGTCCATCCGTTCTGCAGGGTTGTAGTTTGTAAATAATCATTCCATAGTTTGGGGATGGAAAGATAGGTTGGAATTTCTTCGCTCGTCAAATCGCTAACCGTGCTCTTCATTGGAGCCGGGACACCGAGAACCATGAGTTTGAGTTCCCGCTCCTTTATTGTGTCGGCAATAAACGCAAGATAGCCCTCTGTAACATCACGAATCATTTCCGCCGGGGATAGATGTTGAAACTTTTTCATCCAGGCCGGATAGATACCTTCGTTTTGGCGACAATCAATTTCGCCAAAAGAGAGAATAACCAAGCTGTTGTCTGGGATATCTTCAATGTTTGAGAGGAATTCCGCCTTGTATTGGTTATTGCCGTTTTGGTGCAGATGGAATGCTTTACATCCCATGACCAGCCTCGGTTCCACAATAAAGGGTTTCCCGTTAACGCGCACAGGGAGATTGGCAAAGCACAGGCAATGACTGTCGCCGACCAGATAAGCAGGGGGGGGATTTTCAGCATAATACAGGTGCGGGGAACTTGTTCTGTGGTTCAGCAGTTTTCTCATGAGACAGTAAAATGCCAGCCTGCTTTTTTCGTGTATGTTCTCAGGTCGCATGTATTGGATTGAAGCCGAAGCCTGGAGATGTTCTTCGCATCTGGCAAGACTGCCCGTTATCCACGCCTGCAAAGCCACTTGAATATTGAGCCAGTTTCTGTTCTGCCCGGAAAGATTCTGGTTGTTCAACAGAGAGTTAGTTAACGCCGCAAATTCTTCCCATCTTCTGCCCATGAAAAGAAGTGTTGCGAGAAGCATATACACTTCGGGTATTTCAGGGTTAATTCCCAGTGCTTCCCGGCAAGAGATTGTCGCCTCGTCCAGTTCCCCGACTTGTGTCAGGGCGGAGGCCAAATTACCGTGGGCAATTGCATAATCCGGTACAAGCAATAATGCCTTGTTGTAATGTGAAATTGCTTCGTTGTACCGCTTCTTTTCTTTCAGAATGTTCCCCAAATTATTATAAGCTACCGCCATATCTGGAGATAGTTCAAGGACCTTTTGGTAGCAGACTATCGCTTCATCCAATCGTCCTTGCTCCTTGAGAGCTGCAGCCAGGTCAAAATGAAACGCGGCAACATTCGGGTCTATGCGTAATGTTTGTTGAAAGCAGCCAATAGCCGTGTCAAGGTTCCCTTGTTCGTAGAAAATCTTTCCAAGGCGGTTATAGACCTCCGGGAAATCTTCTTTGGCCGCCAATGCCTTCTGGTAAGACAACACAGCCTCTTTCATTCTATCCATGTTTTGCAGGGTGATGCCCATATTGTAGTGGACCCCGGCATGGTCTGGAGCTATTCGCAGGGCCTCTTGGTAAGCTGAAATTGCTTCCTCGAACTTGCCTTGATTGTGGAGGACTGTTCCAAGGTTATTGAGGGCGTCAACATAATCCGGCTTCAATAGCAAAGCCTGTCCGTAACAGGGGATGGCTTCGTCAAACCGCTCCAGATCTTTTAAGGCATTGCCCAAATTGTAATGATAGACAGCTTTATTGGGGTCTTGGTGAATGGCTTTTTCGAAAAGGGTTACTGCCATTGCATGTTGTTGTCGCTGACAGGCCATGATGGCCTGCGCGTGTAACGTTTCTGCATGATTGGGATTTACGGAAAGTATCTCGCGGTATATCTCTTCCGCTTGGTGCAGGTTTCCTGATTGATGTTTCCTGATGGCGTTTGCGAGGGCTTGTTCGATATTATAGGAGGGTTTTTGTTTGGTGAGAGTATTTGTATGGGGCCTTTCCGCAGTCTTTTTTTTTGTTTTTTTTGAAGAACTCATAGAGGGGATATGACCTTGAAAATGGCGATGGATATTTATTGGGAGGCGTCAGCAAAACTCTATTGGCGTTGATCTGCAGGTCATGGAAATTAGATGACCGCCGATTTCAAAGTAGTCTAGTTGAGTCCGGTTGAATTTTCAATACCCATGAAGAGGAGAGGACGTCTGTTCGGTCGATGGGAGGGGTAGCGGAGGATTGTCGCGTCGGCCACAATCCTTTCAGGTAGAGGGCAAACTGGGTCAGGCCATGACGTTGATGTTTTTTCCCGTCGTCTGGGTTTGTTCGGGTTGGTTGTTTTTTCGCTGTTCCGCTTGGGCCAAGCTGACTTTGTCAGTTGCTTGACGTTCTTCCGACTGTGCGGTTCGCAGGTTGTTTTGGGATTCTTGGGCCGCAGATTGGGCTGCGGATAAATTTTGCGCGGCTCGTTGTTGTTCTGCCTGGGCCTGCCGGACTTTTTGGATGGCCCCTTGGTTGTCGGTGTTCTTGGGCTTGGGATAATTAGTGCTAGGCAGGCGAGGTGGTAACGTTTGTGTTGAAGAGCTTATTTCCGGTCCCATGGTGGTACTCCTTTCGGCACGGAGAAGACGGGAAAAGGTGTGAGGTGTAAGAGCGTAACGCCTTTGTCAACATAGTATATATTTTTTATGCACAGAATACAAGCAAACCTTAAGCATCGTCCTGTCGTGATGCAACTATTTGTCACGTAAACCATCACGTAAATGTACACGCTTATCCTCCCATTGGCCTTCATTTGCAGGGCAATTTGCTGCAAATTAATGTTGATCAAGTTGCCCCCTCACAACATCAGCCGCCCCGGCGAAAGCCGGGGTCCAGAGTGTCTGCAATTTTTTGCATGGCTATCGATACTGAGAATTTTTTCTGGACCCCGGCTTTCGCCGGAGTGACGGTTTGATCGAAAGTCAATCAATGTTGAAGGACTTGTAATAAATCGGTAATGGCCTCAAAAGCAGGTGCTTCGACAGGGCTCTCCTGAGCTTGCCGAAGGGCTCAGCACGAACGGAATGTCATTATGCCAAATAAAGGTAACCTTCCTCCCTAAGTTGTTCTCTCGTTGCCCTGGAATCTTAGTTAAATGGCTCTTGTGACAAGTTCATCAACTCCACCAGTTCATTAAAAATATTTCCTTTAAAGTTTCACAGGGTGGGGTCGATAAGAAAATCGAGTAATGAATTAAACGCGTGTAGGGTTTGGTCGGAAAGGAGGTGACAGGAAGAGCTGCCAGGCATACCTACCGGAAACTGCAACAAAAACAAGATACGCTTTAAAACGTCGGCAAGGAAGCCGGCATTCGCAAACACACACAACACGGAGGTTTCACCATGGGTTTTAGAATCAATACCAACATCGATGCAATGAGTGCTCACCGGAACATGATTGGCACCAGCGGCGCGCTGAGCAAATCGTTGGAGCGTCTTTCTTCCGGTCTGCGGATCAACCGTGCCGCGGATGATGCTTCGGGCATGACCATTGCCGACTCTCTGCGGGCGCAGGCTTCAGGTCTTGGCCAAGCCATGAAAAATGCCGGCGACGCCATTTCTCTGGTACAGGTTGCGGACGGTGCGTTGGAAGAGTCTATCAACATCGTAACAACCATCAGGACCAAGGCGATTCAGGCGGCTTCTGACGCTCAGAATACCGTTTCTCGGGCAGCTATTCAGGCTGACATCAACAAGCTGCTGGAACAGATGAACACCATCGCCGACACCACCGCTTTCAACGGCCAGACTCTGTTGAAGGGTAATTTTACCAATAAGTCCTTCCAGGTTGGCGCCTATGCCAACCAGATAGTTTCCGTTTCTATCGAAAACGCGGACGCCAGCCATGTCGGTCGGTTGGCAGCAACAAGCTCCACAACCACACAGACAAACCTCACGTCCCTCGTTTCTGCGGATATCGTCAGTGACAGTACTCCAGCAAATGGCGAATACGCGGTGCCCACCTCGTCTAACCTCACCCTGAACACCGTTTCTCTTGGTGGCTATCTGGGTGCGCAGGGAACGGGTATGTTGTCCGCGAAAGGGACTGCTGCTGCGATCAATGCTGTTGCCGAGACCACAGGCGTCAAGGCGACCGCTGTTACGGAATGGACCGGAACGGGCAATGTAACCGCCGGGGCCATCGCGGACGGCGGCTTGTTGATCAACGGCGTGAATCTTGGCGCGGTTACCGTTACCACCAATGATACTTCCGGCGCCTTGGTTTCCGCTATCAATGCAAAACAGGCAACCACCGGGGTTTCAGCTTCTGTAAATGCCAGCGGTCTCATGACCCTTACTGCCGCAGACGGACGGAACGTTGCTGTTTCCGGCGCTTCTGTCGGCTTGCTGGGGGCAGGTTTCGCTGCCAACACCACCGACGTTATTCTGACCGCAGGAACGGGCGGTGGTGCAGCCACTAACTTTAACCTTGACGGCGTAAACATCACTTTTGATGCGAGTGGCACCACCGCTGCCACGAACGGCGGCTTGCTTGATACCGCTCTGGAAGCGGCTAAAACCGCCGGAACCGTGAGCAGCAACTACACCTTTACCGATAATGGCGACGGTACGGTAACCATCAGTCGGGGTGACGGACAGGATGTTAATATCCTTGATGATACCGACAATGCTGCCGGATTCTTGATTGCCGGCGCTGATGTGAATGGTCTCGTGAAAAACTCATCCTATCATGGGGTGGTGAGCCTTACTGCCACAAACACCATCACCGTCGGTGGCGATGCCTCCACCCTGGCAACCTTTGGGTTTACCGCAACCACGGTTGCCGCCAGCGGCGGTATTGCCGATGTCGATGTTACCACCTCAGCCAATGCGCAGACCGGCATTCAGCGGGCTGACTCGGCTCTGGAGGCTTTGGACAAGATCCGTTCCGGCCTTGGTTCCGCTCAGAATCAGGTTGAGGCAACCCTGCGTAACATTTCCGTAGCCCGGGTTAACATCCAGTCGGCCGAATCGGCCATCCGTGACGTTGACTTCGCCGACGAGAGTTCCAACTTCGCCAAGATGAACATCCTGGTGCAGGCTGGTAGCTATGCGCTCTCGCAGGCAAACGCAGTACAGCAGAACATCATGACGCTGCTTCGTTAATCCATCAGGCTGATGGGCTGAATACGGTGGGTGATTAACCGGACTTCAGCCCCAAGGCCTGAGGATGTTGGTTAGTACATAAGGGGGCGGCGGTTTTGGTCGCCAGCCCCCTTTTTTCTTCACATGGGTGGAGAGAGTTTTGTCCAAGTTTTTGTGCTTCGACAAGCTCAGCATGAACGGAAATTTAATCCAAAACGGCACTCTCCGTTCA
>VMSS01000052.1 GCA_013791995.1 Desulfurivibrio sp.
GCCCCATTACCCATCCCTCTCCAACAAAATCATCCGCCCTCGCGACGAGACAGTCACCTCAATATGAAGCAACACGTTGACAGGAGAAAGCCCATTTGTCGCACAAAAAAAAAGAGGGACGGCTTAACGCCGTCCCTCTTTTTTTTTGTGCGAACTATCTATATATCCAGAGCTGTACTGGCGGAGCTACCCTTCCTCATACACCTCGGTAACGGTCATTTTCTCACGAGTCCCCGCCTGTTTCCGGTAAAACTCACACATCGCCATGGCCACATTCCGTGCATCAACAACCGTTCTTTCGATTGCCGCAGTACGCCATAACTCAGGCCCCCCGACCTTGAATTTTACCACGAATTTACGCATCGCCCTCTCCTTTTCGGTTGTGAAATCTTTGGACAGTTCCCCCAAAACTCTCCCCAACTGACACAAACTACCCAATGTTATGTATTGCATTATTTCCACCTTCAGGTCAACCCCTAAAAAACACCAATACCATGGGTACGATTTCCATTGTGCGCTTCTTCCGCTTACGGACCGGATACCCACAAATTAACACGACAAATATGTGAGATATAAACTTGCGTTTTACATATTTGTTCATGGGATGCGTCCGGTAAAACTTCGTGGAAACATCAAAATAGACGGATATCCAACAAGAAGACAAACATAGCGCCCATGGCACGATTCTCGCAAAAAGACAAGCGATCCACTAATACCTCAATCCGGATTATTGAAGGAGATACCATGCGCCACCGTTTTTTTGCCATACCCTGCATCGGCCTTGGCCTTGCACTCATTCCCACTCTTGCCTTTGCCACTGCCCCCCATGGCATCGACAGCGGCACCACCGCATGGATGCTGATCTCAACCGCCCTGGTCTTGCTGATGATCCCCGGCCTGGCCATGTTTTACGGCGGTCTGGTCCGCACCAAAAACGTTTTGGGCACCATGATGCACAGCTTTGTCTCTATGGCCGTGATCGGCGTGCTCTGGGTGATCTGCGGCTACAGCCTCACCTTTGGCAAAAACATTTTTGGCGGCATAATCGGCTGGAATCCGGACTACTTTCTGCTCAAGGGCATCGACGAGACGATCACCAACGGTGTGCCCGAGTATGTCCTGGCCATGTTCCAAGGCAAATTCGCCATAATCACCCCGGCCCTGATCAGCGGTGCCATTGCCGAACGGGTCTACTTCCGAGGCTATATCCTCTTTATCGTCCTCTGGTTCCTGTTTGTTTACAGCCCGCTATGCCACTGGGTCTGGGCCCCGGACGGCTGGCTGTTCAATGCCGGCGCCAACGGGGTTATCGATCTGGCCGGCGGCCTGGTCATCCACGTTTCCGCAGGCATCAGCGCCTTGGTCGCAGCCCTGTATCTTGGACCGCGCCGCGATTACCCGAAGACCGCCATGCACCCAAACAATCTGGTCATGACCATGATGGGCGCAGGCCTTCTCTGGGTCGGCTGGTATGGATTCAACGCCGGCTCCACAGTACAGAGCGGCCTGGATACGGCCCGTGCCCTGACCATGACCCAGATCTCGGCGTCAAGCGGAGCCCTCACCTGGCTGATCATTGAGGCCATCACCTTCCGCAAGGCCACCTCCCTGGGTTTTGTTTCCGGAATTCTGGCCGGCCTGGTGGTAATCACTCCGGCTGCCGGGGTGGTTCAGCCCGTTGGGGCTCTCACCCTCGGTGCAGCCTCTTCAATTCTCTGCTACTTTGCCCTGATCATGAAGATACGGCTTGGCTATGACGACAGCCTGGACTGTTTCGGCATCCACGGCGTGGGCAGCGGCCTCGGCGTTCTTCTGCTCTCATTTTTCATCCGCGATTCATGGATGGAAAAAGCCTCTGCCGCTGCCGGACGGACCTGGACCGCCTTTGACCAGCTACAGGTACAGCTTCTGGGCATGGGGGTCACCATTGCCCTGGCCGCAACCGCCACCCTCCTGATCTGCTGGGTCGTGGAAAAAACCGTGGGCTTTCGAATCGATCAGCAGGGAGAGATGGAAGGCCTCGACAAATGCCTGCATGGAGAATCCGGTTACGGGATGGTTGATCGCTGAGCAGCGCCTTTTACTTTTAAATGTGAAAAGGGCTCCGGCCTTTTTTGTTGGGATTCCTTTAGAAATTTCTGGGAATATGGAGATAACCTTTCTGCCATCTTCTCTTTCTTCTTTTGCGTGCCCAAAAGAAGAAACAAGAAAAAGGCACCCCAGCCAGTCCTGGCCCTGCGGGCTTCCCTTACTTCTCGACGAAGGCAGGACGCGGAAAAACTCGGCGGAGTTTATACCCCCCTGCGGGGTGCCCTCAAACAGTCGGAGTCTTCGCTTACCTCCCGCGTCTTTATCCGCCCCCGTCTGCGAGGCGCGGCAGGACAAATGGGGAAGGAAAATCCCATTGGTACGCAGCCGAGCACCGGAAAAGCTGCCGAAAAGGGAGGTTGCACTGTTTGAGCGAAGCGAGTTTGCAACATCCCGGCAGCTTTGAGGAGCAGAGGGCATCCCGCCAACGGCGGGACAAGTGACACGGGTGCCCTTTCTTTGGTTCGTTTCTTTGGGCAAACAAAGAAATGAACATACTGATTTCATGCCCGCATTTCCGAAACTTTCCAAATGCATTTTTTTACCCAGGACAGCCTCGGCCCACCAATGATACAATGCCCCAGAATCACTCCACATCCATCTTTATCCAGGGGGCATCTTCTCCATGCTGTTGACCCAGACACCTTTTTCCCGCACATCAAAAAAACATAACACCTTTTTCATAGCTGCCGCATTACTCATCCTTTGCCTTCCGTCGCACGTGGTTGCCGCCTCCCTGACCATCCACCAAGGCTATTTCTGGGACACGGAACGTCACGAAATTTTCATCCCACACGGGTTCGCCTATCAGGTCTGGAACCCGCCGGTTTTCGCCACCCAGACCTTTGCCGAAGTCGATTACGATCTGGAAGCCATGCAAAAAACCCATGCCAACTCCCTGCGGGTCGAGCTGGTTTGGGAGAGCGTGGAACCGCAGGAAGGGGTCTTCCGCTGGGACCAGGCCGACCATCTGATCCGCAAGGCCGAGCAACTGGGACTCAAGCTCTTCATCCTCATCGGCTACCAATATCCGCCCTCCTGGTTCGCTGCCCAGTATCCGAATGCTATGGCCCGCACCACTTCCGGCCCCAGCC
>VMSS01000156.1 GCA_013791995.1 Desulfurivibrio sp.
AATCTCCGCTGCTGCCACGGGGTGAGAGCATTTTCATCTCCCTGGCCACGATTTCCGTGGTGTATTTGGTGTTCCCGTCTTTGTCATCCCACTTACGGGTTTGCAAGCGGCCTTCGATGAAGACCTTGGAGCCCTTTGACAGATATTCACCGCAAATTTCTCCCAAGCGGCCGAATGCTACAATTCGGTGCCATTCGGTCAACTCCTCCTTGGAGCCGTCCTGTTTCTTCCAGGTTTCCGTGGTGGCGACATTGAAGCTGGCGATGGCGGCCCCTGCCTGTGAGTAACGTACTTCCGGGTCTTTCCCAAGATTGCCGATGAGGATGACTTTGTTGACCATTTTTTCTCCTTATATTCTTGATCGGATTTGCAAAAAATGAGGTGCTGTCTTGATGGCCCGCCCATCATAACGGTAATTTCTTGAGCCCGCACCAACCATTTCCTGGGGGGGCGGTTCTTGTCGTTTTCGATGCGTGGTGATCCGAATACGATATACCATAGTAAGGATGGGTCGGGTAAAAATCAACATACAAAAGGGTGGTCTTCTGAATTGCTCTCTGCCGTCACGGCGAGCGTCAATTCAGGGTTTGGTGCATTTTGTGCGGGCAGCCAGGTCGAGCATGGCTGGTAGGCCGCCTTTTTCTTCGGGCGTGAAACCAAAAACGTCCTTCCATATTTCATCGCTTTCCATGCAAAAGTACAGGCAGGTATCCGGGTCCAGGTGTCGGGAAAGATGATCCGCCATATAGCGGTACATTTCCGTGCGCAACGGTCGGAAATAGCGGTATTTGTTGTCCAGTCCCAGAACAAACTCTTCATGGAAAAAACGGGATTTCGGGAAACGGTCTGTGGCAATGGTTTTTAAGGCGGGGAGGAAGCGCAACGCCCCCATGCTGATCCAGACAATGCTTGCCGCCGGAACCGCTGCAAAAAGCCGATCGATCGTCTCTTTGTAGCCTTTCTTCCAGCCGGGATGATAGATAAGCGGATCAAAATGAAAAGCCAGTTTGTAACCCCAGGCTGCACACTGGGCAGCCGCGGCCAGACGCTGATCAAAAGTGGCGGTGCGCAGTTCTTCTTTGCTCATGATTTCCGGGCTGTTGAGCGACCAGGACATGATGGTGCGGCCGTTATGCACACTGTGTTTGAGATTATCAAGAACAACCGCTTTGGATTTCAGTTCAAGCACCGCATTGGGTGTATCCTTGAAAAACTCAATGAGAATCCGACTCAAGCCCGTGATCCGGTCCAGGGCCATGCTGTCGGTAAATTCACCGGTGCCGATGCGCCGGAAGGTCTGCGGGGTTTCGGCAAAGGTGTTGGTGAGCTCGGCCAACAGGTCGTCGGTATTTACAAAAAAAGAAAGCCAGGGGTTGTTGAGATAGGCTTGCAGGATGCAGTACACGCAGTCCATGGGGCAATTCATGCCGACATTGAGAACCTGGTAGTCGCAGCAGCGGTATTCTCTGGTCGCAGGGCAGGGCTTGAGAAATCGACCCCGATTTTTACAGAGGACGAGATGCTTTTTTCCCTTGGTGAGATTTTGGGAAGCGAAGCCGGCAGCGGAAAAGTCCGGCCCGGTTCGAGACGGAATAATCCGCACATCCCGGCCCGGGAGGTTGGCAAGGATATTCCTGGTGAGAGGAAGGTCCCGACAGTCGTCTTCCACATAGACATGCTGGATAATGGTGGTCGGATCGGGGCTGGAGGTGTGCGGCATGGTCACGGGCGTCCTTGTGCGTGATGGTTGCGGCACCATACCGTAAAGAACCGGGTCGGCCAACGAGAAAATTCTTGACCACGAGGATAGGAATACAATACTATTTTCTAGGTGTTTATACCTACCCATATCATGCTTGACTTGTAACGGGTTTTTGTGATGCAATAATGGACAATCTTTTGAAGTTCCGCTGTTATTGGAAATGGAGATGATACTCCGCACACGCAAAAGAGGCGAACGATGAAAGAGCAGGATTTTGCCAAGGTCAGAGAACGTCTGGACGGGATATCGCGTCGTGATTTTATGAAATTCTGCACGGTGATGGCTGCCGGCATGGGGCTTCCCCTTGAGGTTGTGCCGCAGATAGCGGCGGCGGTAACGGCCCCGCAACGTCCCCCGGTGATCTGGCTTTCCGGTTCAGCCTGCACCGGCTGTACCGAATCGTTGCTGCGGCCTTCTCATCCCTCCCTTGAGCATCTTATTCTTGATCTTATTTCCCTTGATTATAATGAAACTCTTAATGCCGGGGCTGGGCATCAGGCCGAAGCGGCTTTACAGGCTTCGATCAAGAAGAATACCGGCAAGTTCATCCTGGTGGTGGAAGGGGCCATCCCCTTGAAAGACGGCGGGGTGTACTGCATGATCGGCGGCAAGCCTTTCAGCGAAATCGTGAACGAGACCGCAGCCAAGGCGGCTGCGGTAATCGCCATTGGCTCCTGTGCTTCCTGGGGCGGGGTTGCCGCGGCAAAACCAAACCCCACCGGCTGCATTGGGGCTCCAGAGTTTCTCAAGGGCAAGACTGTGGTGACCATTCCCGGTTGTCCGCCCAACGCCTATAATTTTCTTTCCACAGTACTCCACTTCCTGACTTTTAAAAAACTGCCCGCCCTTGATGAAAAAGGCAGACCGAAATTCGCCTATGGCCGTCTCATTCACGAGAACTGCGAACGCAGGCCCCATTTTGACGCCGGGCGCTTTGCCATCAAATTCGGCGATGAGGGCCACAGGAAAGGGTATTGCCTGTTTAAGCTCGGGTGCAAGGGACCGATGACTTTTGCCAACTGTCCGGCCATCCTTTTTAACGATGTCGGCCCCGGCGCCTGGCCGGTGGGCACCGGGCATCCCTGTTTCGGCTGCACTGAGGAAGGGGTTGGCTTTAATCTCCCTCTGCATGCTCAGGCCGACCTGAAGTACATCACCCCTGGAGCCGCATATCCGCACATTGTCTCCGAGCGGGGAGAGGGCGCCTCTGTGGGCGCGGTCGCTCTTGTCGCTGGGGTGGCGGGCGTGGCGTTGGGCGCCGGGGTGGCGGTTGCCAAGAACCTTGGCAAGACCGAGGAAGGGTCTTCTTCAAAGGGAGAATAGACCATGAAGATACGACGTAGGGATTTTTTAAAAGGGGTTGCGGCCAGCACCCTGCTGCTTGCTGCGGAGCAAAGTCCGGTTCAGGCAAAAGGGGCGAGGAAAGAGCTGCCTCCCAACGCTGTTGGCATTCTGTATGACTCCACCCTCTGTATCGGATGCAAGGTCTGTGAATATGCTTGTAAACAGGCGAACAACAAGCCGGTGGAACACGGGAGTCCCAGTGAGCCGATGTGGGATGACCCCCAGGATCTGTCCGCCAAAACCCTGAATATCATCAAGCGCTACGGCGTTGAGGGGCAGAAAGACTCGGCCGCTGGTTTTGCCTTTGTCAAACGGCATTGCATGCACTGCATTGATCCTGCCTGCGTATCGGCCTGTCCGGTCTCGGCGCTTGTCAAAAATAGTGATAACGGGGTGGTGACGTATAACAAAAAAGCCTGCATTGGCTGCCGCTACTGTCAGGTGGCCTGTCCTTACAATATTCCTAAATTCGAGTGGGATTCGCCTTTTCCCGAGATTGTCAAATGTCAGTTGTGCTCCCATCTATTGGCAAAGGGAGGGATTTCCGCCTGCTGCGCCGCTTGTCCCACCGGCGCATCCCTGTTCGGTCCGGTGGAAAAACTGCGGGCCGAGGCCAAGCGGCGGCTTGCCATGCAGCCTGGAGAGTATTACGACTTCCCCGTAGCCGATATTAATGGCACCGAAGTTCAACAGCATCGGGCAGGCGGGTACGTCAGTCATGTGTATGGCGAACGGGAGCTCGGCGGTTCCCAGGTTCTTTATCTGGCCGGAGTGCCTTTTACTTCAATCGGCCTGCCCGATCTGCCCGAGGATTCCTATGTGGCGCTGGCGGATGGCATTCAGTACGCCATTTATAAGGGCATGGTCTATCCCCTCGTGGTGCTGGGCGGGTTGATCTATATCATCCGGAACAGGGAAGACAAAAAAGAGTAGGGGCATGAGCTCCATCTTTTCATGGAAAGGAGTGTTCCCATGCAGGAAAGACAAGCATTAGGAGGCAAGGTACTGACCGTGCCTTTCAAGGTGTGCGCCGCTATCGTGCTCATTGCCCTTTTTTTCCTCGGCAAACGGTTTATCTTTGGCATCGGTTCGGTTACCAACATGAACGACGGGTATCCATGGGGCATATGGATTGCCTACGATGTGGTGGTGGGTACGGCCCTGGCCTGCGCCGGGTATTCCATTGCTCTTATTGTCTATGTGTTCAACAAGGGTGAATATTCGCCGCTGGTGCGGCCCGCCCTGATGACCAGCATGTTCGGTTACACCCTTGCCGGTGTTTCGGTTATCTTCGATATCGGCCGGTACTGGCAGGCGTACAACATTTTCCTGCCCTGGCTCAGCAACCTGCATTCGGTAATGTTCGAGGTAGCTCTCTGCATCGGCACCTATATTCTGGTGCTCTGGATGGAGTTTGCCCCGACCATGTTGGAAAAATTCAAGGCGGATAAGTTGAAGGCAAGACTCAACCGGATCATCTTTGTGTTCATCGCGCTGGGTATCCTTCTGCCCACCATGCATCAGTCCTCACTGGGCACCATGATGCTCATGGCCGGGCATAAACTGTCCCCCCTCTGGTGGAGCGGTTTTCTGCCCCTGCTCTTTCTCATTACCGCCGTGGTCATCGGTTATGCCGCGATTATCTTTGAGTCTCTTATCGCTTCCGTTGCCTTCAAGCGGCCCATGGAGATGCACCTGCTGAGCAAAATCTCGGCGCTCATGCCTTGGCTGCTCGGGATTTATCTGGTGATCCGGATCGAGGATGTGAACCTGCGCGGGTATCTGCCTCTGGCTTTTGAGGGCGGACTGTTGGGTAACCTGTTCCTCCTGGAAAACCTGTTGTTGCTGAGTGCTTTGTTGATCCTGGCCTATCCCAGCAATCGCCGGAATCCGCAGTTGCTGTTCATTGCCTCCTGTGCCATGCTGCTGGGGGGAAGTATGTATCGGTTCAACACCTATATTGTCGGCTTTGATCCCGGCACCGGCTGGCAATATTTTCCATCGGTTCCGGAACTGTTCATCACCTTTGGTATCATTGCCGCCGAAGTGATGGCCTATCTGTGGTTTGTCAAGACCTTGCCGGTATTGCCCAAGCTCACGAAAGCATAATGTATACCCTGAAGGAGATTGTTCATGGCTAAGAGAATCGTCGTTGATCCCATCACCAGAATTGAAGGGCATCTCCGGATTGATTGCGAGATTGACAATGGCCGGGTGACCAAAGCCTGGTCTTCCGGCCAGATGTGGCGCGGGATCGAGTTGATCCTCCAGGGCCGCGACCCACGTGACGCTTGGATTTTTACCCAGCGAATCTGCGGGGTTTGTACCACCGTCCATGCCATTGCCTCGGTGCGTGCCGTGGAAAATGCCCTGAATTTGGAAGTGCCGCTCAACGCCCAGTACATCAGGAATATGATCATCGGCGCCCACGGCATCTTTGACCATATTGTCCATTTTTATCATCTCTCCGCCCTGGATTGGGTGGATATCGTTTCCGCCCTCAAGGGTAGCCCCAAGGCAGCCTCGGCCCTTGGCCAGCAGCTATCTTCATGGCCCCGCAACAGCGAGCAGGAAATCAAGGCGGTGCAGGAAAAACTCAAAAGTTTTGTCGGAAGCGGCCAGCTTGGGATTTTTGCCAGCGGTTACTGGGGACATCCGGCAATGAAGCTCTCCCCGGAGGTCAATCTGCTTGCCGCTACCCATTATTTCCAGGCCCTGGAATATCAGAGAAAGATCAACAAGGTGGTGGCCATTCTCGGCAGCAAGACTCCGCATATTCAGAATCTGGCGGTTGGCGGGGTTGCCAATCCCATCAACCCGGACAGTCAATCCACCCTGACCATTGAGCGGCTCTATCATATCAAAACCCTGATCGACGAGATCGGGGCGTTTATCAAGGATGTCTACATGGTCGATGTTGCGGCCGTGGGCGCTTTTTATGCGGACTGGACCAAGTACGGGGCCGGGGTGACCAATTATCTCGCGGTGCCGGACATGCCTCTGGACACTAAGGGAACCGCGTTTGATCTTCCCGGCGGGTACATTGCCGATGGAAAAATAGGTTCGTTTAAGCCGATTACCGGATTCAACGATGATTTCTTCAAACAGGGGGTTAAAGAGGGCATCAAGCATTCCTGGTATAAGGGCGACTGGGACCGCCATCCATGGGAGGAAGAGACTGTTCCCCAGCATACCGACTTTCAGGACAATGGCAAATATTCCTGGGTCAAATCCCCGACCTTCAACGGCAAACCGGCTCAGGTCGGGCCGTTGGCCAACGTATTGTGCATGTACGCGGCAGGTCATGCTCCGACCAAAAAATATACGGAGGGGCTTCTGGATACGGTGAGCAATCTGGCCGGGGCCAAGATCGGGATTGATGCCCTCCATTCCACTATTGGCCGTCACGCGGCACGGGCGGTTCGTTGCGCCGTGTTGCACGATTCTCTGATTGGCCAATGGCAGTCTTTGATGGACAATATCGGCAGAGGTGATTATGCAACTTTCAACGCTCCGGTCTTCCCAAAGGGGGAGCAGCGCGGGGTCGGCTTTCATGAAGCGCCGCGCGGGGTGTTGTCCCACTGGGTTGTGATCCAGGACGGTAAGATCAAGAATTATCAGTGCGTGGTCCCGTCCACCTGGAACGCCGGACCAAGAAATAATAATGACGTCCCTGGGCCCTATGAGGCTTCGTTGGTCAACACTCCGGTGGCTGATCCGGAGAAACCCCTTGAGGTGTTGCGGACGATCCATTCTTTTGATCCGTGCCTTGCCTGTGCCATCCATCTTCTGGACCCGGAGAATCGGGAAATTGTTTCGGTCAGGACTATGGTCTGAATCTGAAACTGGTATAAAATATCTATTGGAAACAGGCCGCCCCGGTTATCGGGACGGCCTGTTTTTTAAGGAGGAGTATGTCTTGTAATATTTTGGTGCTTGGCGTGGGGAACGTGTTGCTTGCCGACGAAGGGGCCGGGGTCAGAGCGGTGGAGCAACTCCAGCGGAGTTACGTTTTTCCTCCCCAGGTTGAGTTGATCGATGGCGGCACCATGGGCCTGGATCTCTTGGGATATCTTGACGACAAAAGTCACCTGTTTATTCTGGACGCAATAATCTCGACGAAACCTCCCGGGTCCGTGGTTGTTGAAAAATTGCTCGATCCTCCTGCCTATTTCAGGCAGAAAATTTCTCCCCACCAGATCGGGCTGTGCGAACTTCTGGCCGTTGCCGCCATGCAGGACTGCTTACCTCCCTCCATCACCCTTTTTGGCATTGTTCCCCTTGATCTGTCCACCGGTATTGAGATGTCCCCGGAGATCAACGCTGCGGTGTCAGATGTGGTTTTGGCCGTGGTCAAAGAGCTTGGCCTGCTGGGAGTCGATGTGAGCGTGGCACGCGGCTGATCTGTTCTCTGTGGACGCAGACTGATTCCTGCCGTGTATCGTTTCTTGAAAAAACCTTGATCCTGACAGCCAAATAGTATTGTATGGAAAGAATCTCCCTGCATTCGGATCCGCTGAGGCCACTGCGGGAACGGGATGCTGTGGGCCCAGGGACTTGGGCGCGTCTGTTTTTTCCAAGGGGACAAGGATGTCGAAAATCGCGGTTTTTGTGGCGGATGATCATTCCATCGTCAGGGAAGGTTTGCGGCAGATGCTTGCCAGAAGCAGCGACCTTGAGATGGTCGGCGAGGCATCGGACGGCGAAGCCGCGGTCAAGGAGATCCGAAGGCTGCAGCCGGATGTGGCGATCATTGATATTGCCATGCCCATGGTCAGCGGCCTTGAGTGCATCCCGCTTATCAAAAATGATTCTCCCAGAACGGCAATCGTGATCCTTTCGATGTTTGTCCGCGAGATGTATGTGCATCAAGCCCTTTCCGCAGGAGCCCTTGGGTATGTACTGAAAACCGCGCCCTGGACCGAGGTTCTTGAGGCGGTGCAGATGGTTGTGCAGGGAAAGTATTTCCTGAGTAGGGAGATAAATTCCGATCTCATCCGCGGTTACCTCAACAATGACGATCGCAAATCCGCCGAATCGAGCAGATACGACCTGTTGTCCGACCGGGAGCAACAGATATTCCGGCTGGTCATCGAAGGTAATTCCACCAAGTGCATCGCGGAACTCTTGTGTCTCAGTCCAAAAACCGTGGAGAAACATCGTTCCAACATCAGTAAAAAGCTCGGAATGAGCGAGCCGTTGGCCATGCTGAAGTTTGCCATGAAGATCGGCGTTGCCGATCCGTCTATCTGGCCTGATTCGTAGAGGGAGCAGAGCAATCTGTTCCTGAATGGTTTTGGTGTTCCGGCTTTCCCCCTGCCGTTTACAGTACAGAGCATTGCAATAAGCCTTTAATTCCTGGGTGATACGTGAACGATTCGGCAGAGCCGTATATCTCAAAAATCATGCCCGTGCCTGTCCAACGGTTTACCTGGATACTGGTCGGGTTTTGGACTCTGTTCATCGCCGGGCTTTCCTTTTATGAAATAAACAGTATTCGGCAGATAACCAAAGAGATCGCGATCAGTGAAATCCGGGCCTATTGCAATAAAGACCGGGCCTTGCGTATTTGGGGAGCATCCCACGGCGGGGTCTATGTGCCTGTTGACGAGAGGACTCCGGAAAACCCTTACCTGGAGCATGTTCCTGAACGGGATTTGGTGACTCCCTCGGGCCGGAAGCTTACCCTGATGAACCCGGCTTACATGATGCGGCAGGTGGGCGAAGATTTTTCAAGTCTCTTTGGTGTGGTCGCCAGAATGACAAGCCTCAACCCGCTGCGGCCGGAAAATGCGCCGGATGAGTGGGAACGACGAAGTCTTGAGGGGTTTTCCCAGTCCCGACTGCCGGAAAAAATCGAATTTACCCAGATTGCGGGAAGCTCGCGTTTACGCTTGATTCAGGCGGTTACGGTTACGCCGGACTGCCTGTACTGCCACGGCCATCAAGGGTATAAGGAGGGTGATATCCGCGGCGGCATAAGTGTCAGCCTGTCCATGGAGGAAGCGCTGGCCCTTCAAGGAAAACAGGTATTCTCCCATCTTCTCAGAGCTGGGCTGATCTGGTTCATCGGAGTGGCCGGAATGCTTCTCGGCGGCGGCATTCTGCGGCGACGGGTCGCGGAACTCGACGCGGCTCAGGAAGCGCTCCAGCAATCCCGTGACCGTCTTTCCCAAAAAAGCGTGGAATTGGCCCACAGCAATAAAGATTTACAGGATTTTGCCTATATGGCGTCCCATGATCTGCGGGAGCCACTGGTTCTTGTTCAGGCTTTCAGTGAAAGATTGCGGACCCGGTATGGAGAGAACATCCCCGAACAGGGCATGGAGTATATCCGGCGGATTGAAACCGCAGCCGCGCGGATGCAGGAGCTGATTTTCGGGGTTCTGGCCTATTCGCGATTTTCATCAAGAACCCAGCCTTTTGAGGAGGTTGATCTGGAGCAGATTGTGCTGCAGGTTATTTCCGATCTGGAAATGCAGATCGCCGCAACCGGAGGGCGGATCGAAATTGAGAACCTGTGCCGGATCAAGGCTGACCCTCTCCAGATTCGGCAGCTCTTCCAGAACCTCATCGCCAACGCTCTTAAATACAGCAAGCCGGGTCAGCCTCCCTGGGTTCTTGTTACCGGCAGGATGATTTCCGGTGCAGAGGGTGGTGCCGCAGAATCCTGTTGTATCACGGTGGAAGATAACGGCATTGGGTTTACTGCAGAATCGGCGGACAGGATATTCGGCCTTTTCCAGCGGTTGCATGGCCGGAGCCAGTATGAGGGGGCCGGAATCGGCCTTGCGGTGTGCAAGCGGATTGTCGAGCGGCACGGGGGGACCATCATTGCGGAAAGCTCACCCGGGATGGGATCTCGGTTTATCATCACCCTGCCGGTGCATGGCCCAGGTGTTGATGATTCCCTTGAACCTGCCACTCGGGCATAACTTGTCGGGAAAACCGGAAAAAAGCAGTGGCAGCTTGTTCCGTTCTGGAACAAGTCAGTGCCATTGTGTATCATGAATGCATGCATGAAATGTCCCTGGCAGTAAACATCGTCGAGCTTGTTTCGGAAAAGGCGCAGAGTGCCGGGGGGATGAAGGTCACCTCGGTCGAACTTGAGGCTGGAAAGCTTTCCGGGGTGATGGTCGAAGCGCTGGTCTTCTGTTTTGACGCTGCTTCCCGCAATACCCCGGTTGAAGGCGCACGTCTTGAGGTCCGCGAGGTTGACGGCCTCGGCAATTGCCTGGGCTGCGGATATTCCTTTGCGCTTGACTCCCTGCTCGGCCAGTGTCCGCAATGCGACAGCTATGGAGTGGAGACCGTGCAGGGAAGAGAATTGAAAGTCGTATCCTTCACCATTGACGAAGAATAGGGGAAGCCATGTGTGATTCCTGCGATTGCAGCCAGACGGAGAACAGCGTCACCATCACAAGGCCTGGGCAGAACGTGTCCGGGTCTAGCTCTGCCGTCCACCACCATTCGCCCCAGGGTTCCCCACGCCGGGAAAGGATCGTGGAGGTGCGGGAAGCGGTGCTTGGGAAAAACGACGGGATAGCCGCGCACAACCGTATTTTTTTTAATAAACGGCGGGTTGTGGCGCTCAATCTGGTCAGTTCTCCCGGTTCGGGCAAGACCACGATTCTGGAAAGAACTATCCGGGAACTGCGGGACGAGATACCCATGGCGGTCATCGAAGGGGATCAGCAGACCATGCTCGACGCCGAACGAATCGATGCCACCGGCGTGCCCGTGGTTCAGGTGAATACCGGGGCAGGGTGCCATCTTGATGCGGACATGGTGCATCAGGCCCTGCATCAGATGGAATTGGTTGAGAACTCCCTGCTTTTTATCGAAAATGTCGGCAATCTTGTCTGTCCGGCCATGTTTGATCTGGGCGAGGCGGCCAAGGTGGTGATCATCAGCGTCACCGAGGGGGAGGACAAGCCCCTCAAATATCCGGCCATGTTC
>VMSS01000263.1 GCA_013791995.1 Desulfurivibrio sp.
GGAACCCTCGATTCTGCAACCGGAACTTGCCGCGAAAATAGCCGATCTCTACGCCCGTATGGAAAAGGCGTATGATATCGTCGCCACACAGCTTGATTTCACCTGTGATGGCTGCCCGGATAATTGTTGTGATTCCTATTTTTTGCACCACACCTATGTGGAGTGGGCGTATCTCTGGCAGGGACTCATGGCGCTTGAGCCGGAGCGTCGCAAGGAGATTGAAAACCGGGCCGCAGAGTATGCCGCAGCCTGTGAAAAAGCACTGGCCAGAGGCGAACGGCCCCAGGTCATGTGCCCGCTCAACAAAGAGGGGCGATGCGGACTCTATCACCATCGGCTGATGATCTGCCGGATGCATGGAGTGCCGTCAAGTCTTACCTTTCCCAACGGTCAGATCAAAAAATTTCCTGGTTGTTTTCGATGTCAGGAAATCGTGGGGGATCGGCAGGCAGTACCCATGGTGGAGCGGGCTTCCCTGTTTCGGGGACTGGTCGCCCAGGAGCAGGAGTTGTTGGGGGAGCAGCAGGACCAATTGCCCAAGGTGAAAAAGACCATCGCCGACATGATCCTGCTCGGCCCGCCCAGATTGTAAGGGGAAAGGGTATCGTAAAAAGAACCCTTCGACAGGCTCAGGGTGAACGGTACTTTTCTGATGTTCTGATGTATTGATATTCCGTTCGTGCTGAGCCTGTCGAAGCACAGCTTTGCTCTGTGATTTTGACACCTCCCTGTTGTGGCCCACAGGACTCAACAGGGAGGTATAAATTTAAACAAAACCGCCATCACCCTTGACTGCCGCATTTGTCGCCGCGGATGTCGTCTTTAAAAAGCGAGATGCCGCGTTCCATTGCGCAGAAATCCCCGCACATCGTGCAGGTCCGGCTGTTTTCCGGGGAGCGGCTTTCCCGGATCTTTCGGGCCGCTTCCGGAAACATCATCAGCTCCATCTGCCGGTCCCAGTTTGTGTCCCGGCGGGCGATAGCCATTTGTTTTTCCCGCTCACGCCGCTCAGGATACCGAGCCAAGTCACCGATCCGGGCCGCCAGCCGGGTA
>VMSS01000079.1 GCA_013791995.1 Desulfurivibrio sp.
GTGGAACGAATTAACAAGGCATTCAACGACGCCATTGTCGAGCTTGAATACAAATCCATCTACCGCGGCGTGTATCCCATCAAGGTCAATCAGTTGCGGGAGGTGGTCGAAGAGATCATCGACGCAGGCAAGCCCTTCCATCATGGCCTTGAGGTCGGTTCAAAGCCGGAACTTTACGCGGCCCTGGCTTTTCACGAAGACCGTGAAAGTCTGATCATCTGCAACGGCTACAAGGATTCCCTGTATATCAAGACCGCGCTCCTTGGTCGCAAACTGGGCAAGAAAATCGTCCTGGTGGTGGAGAAAGTCGAGGAAGTCACCAATATCATCCGCTATGCCAAGGAACTGAAGGTGGAGCCGATGATCGGCCTGCGGGTTCGCTTGATGAGCGGCGGCAAGGGCAAGTGGGAGAAATCCACCGGCGAGGACGCCAAGTTCGGGTTGTCCACCCAGGAAATTCTCCAGGTTTCCGATCTGCTTAAAGAAGCCGACCTTGCCGATTGCCTCAAACTCGTGCATTTCCACAGCGGTTCCCAGATCCCGGATATTCTTACGATAAAAAAGGCGGTGCGGGAAGGGGCCATGTTCTATGCCAAGATCAGGAAGATCGGCCATGCTCTGGAATACATCGATGTCGGCGGCGGCTTAGGCGTGGATTACGATGGCAGCCGCACCACGTTTCATTCCTCCATCAACTATTCTCTGAACGAATACGCTCGCGACATTGTCCACAATATCATGGATGTCTGCGATTCCCAGGGGATCGAACACCCGGTAATCATCAGCGAATCGGGTCGGGCCGTAGTGGCGCATCATTCCGTGCTGGTGGTAGAGACCTTTGGCGACATCAAGAAGATGGACCATGCCAATGAACCTGCCAAGCCCAGCATTAGCCACAAACTGGTGGATGACGCCTGGTACAATTACACCCACGTCAATCCCAGCAATCCGCTGGAGGCGTATCACGACGCCCAGCACAATAAGGAGGAAACCCAGGTCCATTTCGAGTTGGGACTTATCGACCTTGAGGTGAAGGCCGAGGTGGAGAAACTTTTTTGGCTCACCGGCGCCCGGGTGCTTGAGCATTTCAAGAATGCCGAGTACCAGCCCGACGAGATTGTCGAGCTGGAGAGTAAATTTTCCGACCAGTATCTCTGTAATTTCAGTGTGTTCCAGTCATTGCTCGATCATTGGGGCTATGGCCAGCTTTTCCCGATTATGCCCCTGCACCGGCTTAACGAGGAGCCCCAGCGTAAGGGAACGCTGGCAGACATCACCTGCGATTCGGACGGTACGGTCTCCAAATTCATCAATCTCTATGAAGAAGGGGTGGACACTCTGCCGCTCCATGATCTCAACGGCAAACCCTATTATCTCGGGATTTTTCTGACCGGTGCCTACCAGGATATCATGGGCGATCTGCACAATCTTTTCGGCCGGGTGAACGAAGCCCATGTGTTCCTGGATGAGGATGAGGATGCCGGGTACTACATCGAAGAGACCATTGAGGGCACAACCATGGAAAAGGTGCTCGCCCTGGTCCAGTACACCGGCACCGATCTGAAGCGGAAGATGAAAAGCCAGGTGGACAGCGCCATCAAGGAAGACAGGCTGCGGCCCAATGAAGCCATGCGGCTTTTGGCCGAGTACGAGAAGGGGCTGAAGGGGTATACTTATCTGGACCTGAAGAAGGTCCGGAAGAAAAGCTGATCACAAAATGACGAAGTTGAAATAACGAAAAAAACTCACGGGTCCACGTTACATCTGCGAAGCATCGCGGGTTCTCGAAATCTGCGCTTACATCAGTCCTGGGGGCGGAGAACCTTCAGTACGGATTCAACCACCTGGTAAATTTCAAGGTCATCGCCATACACGTCCTGAACCTTATCGTTCTCCACAAGATCCTCGCAAATGTATTGGGTCACGTAGAGGCTGATGAAGTTGGGGTCTATCACCAACTGCCGTAGCGGGGCGATTTTGTACAGCATGTCAAATTCTTCCATGCCGGAGAGTTTTTCAAACAATTCGTTGAAGACTTTCCGGATTGCGGTCTCGTCGGTGATCTCGATGATCTTTTTGTCCAGCAACCGCTGCACCATCTTGGTTGTCAGCTCATCAGCGTTCTTGTAAAGCATCTGCATCATATAACGCCGTTCCCGCTCGCGTTTGCGATCGATTGCTCCACCTGCCGTGTCGTTGTGAGGTCTGCTGTGGCTGCCCATTCTCTTTTCTCCCGCGTCTGTGCCGAATGATGTTTGGATAAATCTCTGACGGACACGTGAAAAGGGAAAAAGGCCACAGGTCCGTAATACAAAATTAAAGAGTCGCAAAGCAATAACCGTTGTAATCGCGGCTTGTTGCGATTCCAACAATCTGTAGTTAAATAACGGAAAATTCCATAAAGGGAAAGGGTAAATATTAAGAGAAGTCTTGCATTCGGATAAAAATGTTTTATGAAACAGCGGAAGACGATTATTTTCGCATGACAGTAAAATGCTGTTTTTCCTCTGAAATTAAGGTGAGATATGACAAATACCATTGCTTCAACACGTTTGACCATTCTGCTGCCGGCGGGCCGTTTGCCGTTGACGGTCATGGACAAGGTCAGTGCGCTGGCTAAGAAATACCATCTGGAAATCTACCTGAGCACGCTTCAAAATTTGCGCCTCATGGGCATGCGGGAAGAGGATCTGCCCATAATTCGTGAGGAATTGTCTGCGCTGGGCCTCCAGTTTAAAGGACCGGGGAAATTCCCGATTCCCAGGGTCTGCATCGGTGTCCGGGATTGTTCCATGGGCATCGGCGACCCGGAGCGGATTTCCGCCCTGATCCTCGATAAGTTTAAGGGGAGAGAGAAAACCAAGCAGAAGTTTAAGATAGCCATTTCCGGATGCACTTTGGGATGTCCGGGAGTATTGACCACGGATATCGGCATCATGGCCACCCGCAAGGGGTTTGATCTCTATGTGGGAGGCAAGGGCGGCCCCAGTCCCAAGGTCGGCCGCAGGGTTTTGCGGGATCTCGACGAGCAGGGGGTGGTGGCTGCGGTGGCGGAGTTGGTGGAGTTTCATGATGCCCATACCGAGACCAAGCAGCGGATGGTGAAGCTCATTGATCATATGGATTTTCCGTTTAAAGAGGCGGTGTAGTTGTTAGCTTCCGGAAATTTCTGGGGAAATGACATAAAAATCCTTTGTTCATTTCTTTGCTTGCCCAAAGAAACGAACCAAAGAAAGGGCACCCTGTGTCTCTTGTCCCGCCATAGGCGGGATACCCGGCGCTCCTCGATGCTGCCGGGGCTTTGCAAACTCGGCTTCGCCTCAAATAGTGCAAATCCCTTTTTCGGCAGCCTCTCCGGTGCTCGGCTGCGTGTCAATGGGAATTCTCTCCTTCTCTCCCCCATTTGTCCTGCCGAGCCTCGCAGACGGGGGCGGAAGAAGACGCTAAAACTGTCTGAGGGCGAAGCCCGAGTTTTTTAGCGTCCCGCCCTCGGCGAGAAGTGAGGGGAGCCCGCAGGGCCAGGACTGGTTGGGGTGCCATTTTCTTGTTTCTTCTTTTGGGCACGCAAAAGAAGAAAGAAACAATGCTGAACGGATTTTTTGTTACCTTCGCCTGAATTTTCGTATGACCCGTTTTTAAGCGGACACAACAAGGGCCTTGACCAAGCATGACTGATATTCCCATGGTGCAGCCCGAAATCCTCTTTGCCGCAGGCGTATTATTCTTCGCCTATTTCATCCGCGGCATTGCCGGCTTCGGTTCGGCGCTGATCTCGGTTCCCCTGCTGGTCATCTTTTTCCCTGTTTCCCAGGTGGTTCCCCTGGTGGGGCTTCTGGACTGGCTGGCTTCGGTGAGCCAGGGTCTGCCCAACCGCCGCCTCATCCGCTGGCCCGATCTGTTGCCGCTCCTGCCTTTTACCGTGCTGGGCGTTTCCACAGGTCTGTATCTGCACACGGTCCTGGCCCAGACCAGCCTGCTTTTCGCCCTCTCTATTTTTATTCTGCTGTATGCGGTGTATGCCCTGCTGCCATTCCCCTCTTTGCATGGAGAACGCTGGCTGGCAGCGCCTGCCGGGGTGATGGGGGGCATGGTGGGCGCTTTGTTCGGCACCGGAGGGCCGTTTTATGTGATTTATCTGACCCTTCGGCAGTTGGACAAAACGGAATTTCGCACCACCATTGCCACGGTTTTCGTGATCGATGGCCTCTGCAGGATTGTGGGGTTTACCTTGAATGGCTTTTATACCCTGCATATCCTGGCAATCGGCGCAGGGGTTGTGCCCATTGGCGCCTTGGCGCTCTGGCTTGGCGGGCGGGTGCACCTGCGGATCAGCCATGTGGCCTTTGTCAGACTGGTAAGCATTATTTTGCTGGGCAGCGGCATTGCCCTGTTGGTGAAGGCCTTTACTGCCTCGTAGATCATTTTTATTGCTATAGTATGGAAAATTCCGTTCGGCCTGAGCCTGTCGAAGGGTGGTAGTGACAATGAAACGGCAGTTCGATAGGGTTCTCCTGAGCGCATTCTAATAGTTCACCGCAAACGGCCCGGTTGTATCTGCCGGAATGATCTGCTCTGACTTCCACACAGAAATAAAGGGAGTATCAATGACACACCTTACACAATTACGAAAATACTCCGCTGAACTGGTTGACCTGCATCATACCCTGGCCCTCATGCAGTGGGATCAGGAAGTGCGGATGCCCCGCCGGGCAGCGGAAGGTCGGGCCGGGCAGTTTGCCACCTTGAGCGGCCTGGTGCATCGTCGTGAGGTTGCTCCCGAACTCGGCGCCCTGCTTGCGGAAGTCGAAGCGAGTAAAGAGGGGTTGTCCGTGGAGGATCTGGCGCTGGTGCGGGTTATGCGCCGGCAGTACGATCAGAATACCAAGCTGCCCGAGGAGTTTGTCTCCGAATTTTCCCGTCTTGCCTCCCAGGCCCAGATGAGCTGGCTTGAGGCCCGTGAACAGTCGGATTTCGCGATTTTCCAACCCTTGCTGGAGCGGCTGGTGATCATGGCCCGGCAGCAGGCCGAATATCTCGGCTACGCGGATCATCCTTACGACGCGCTCCTTGATCTCTACGAGGAGGGGCTTACCACCGCTCAGGTGGAAAAAATGTTCGTCGAGCTGCAGGCGCCCCTGGTTGCAATGGTCAAGAAGTTTGCCGGACGCTTGACCCCATTGTCCTTTGGCGAACCGTTTTCTCCGGCTGGTCAGGAGCAGTTTGCCCAACACCTCCTCGTTGCCATGGGCTTTGATTTTTCCCGCGGCTGCCTGGCCCGTTCGGCCCACCCCTTCACCACCACCCTGGGGCACCACGACCGGCGCATCACCAATCGCTATGCCCCAAAGAGCCTGGACTTTATCTTCGGGGCGCTGCATGAGGGCGGACACGCTTTGTATGAACAGGGCATTGCCGAACGTCTGGCGCACAGCCATCTTGATGATGGGGTTTCCTTGGGCATTCACGAATCGCAATCGCGCTTCTGGGAAAATGTTGTTGGCAGGGGACGACCGTTCTGGCAGCGATTTTTTCCGGAACTACAGCAATCCTTTCCCGCTCAGTTTGCGCAAACCGACATCGATGATTTTGTTCGGGGCATAAACGCGGTCACTCCCGGTCTGATTCGGGTGGATGCCGACGAGCTGACCTACAATCTCCATGTTCTGATCCGTTTCGAGATTGAGAAAGCCTTGATTGAGGGAAGCCTGGAGGTGGCTGCGCTGACTCGGGTCTGGCGGGACAAATATCGGCAGTACCTCGGGGTGGAGGTTGAGTCGGATGCGGACGGGGTTTTGCAGGACATCCACTGGTCCCATGGCAGCTTCGGCTATTTCCCCACCTACACCATCGGCAATCTGGCCGCAGCCCAGATCTGGGAGGCCTATAGGCAGTATGATCCTGAATTCTCTCAGACAATAGGCACCGGAAACCTTGAGAAGGTTCAGGCGTGGCTGGGTCGGGAGATCCATACCCACGGCAGCGTGTATCTGCCCCAGGAGCTGCTGAAGCGGGTAACCGGCGCACCGCTTTCCGCCCAACCTTTTCTTGCCTATCTTGAGGAAAAGTTCACCGCTCTTGTTGCTTGATTTTTGTCTGGGGCGATAATTGATCTGTTCCGGCTCGGTTCCCTTGGGCGCTGCCGTTGATTTAGCGGCAAATAGCGGCGGGAGAGGGTATACTCATGGTCTGTTGAGCCTCTTGCAACACTCCGGCCCCCTCTTCGACAAGCTCAGGGTGAGCAGTGGTAACTGCGACGGTGCCTGCCTTGAAATTATTGGCTATTTTCCGTTCGTGGTGAGCTTGCCGAACCACAAGACTCTTGCAAGAGCCTCTGTTGCGAATTTAACTCAATAAAGAAATTTATGAGAGCTGTTATGGTCCCTCTTCGTTTATTGCTTGGCGCGGCGCTGTTGTTTTGCGTGGTCGGTGGAAGTGTTTTGCCGGTCCGGGCTGCCCAGGATCCTTTTCCCCTCTATGACTGCATCACGCCCAATGTGGCTTTCTGGCGTGATGTCTACAGCAAGTATCCCTCTTCTCAGGGGGTTCTCCACGACAAACGGGACTTAAGCATTATCTATGAGGTGCTCGATGTCGAGGGAGTCTGGGAAACCTCCGCCCGGGAACGGGACAAGCAGAGGATAGAACGGGCCAAGGAGAGGTATCTGGAAATCTTCAAGACCCTGGCTTCCGGTGCTGCTCCGCAGACCAGGGAAGAAAAACGGGTGGCCGGACTTTTCTCCCCAAAGGCCACACCGGAGGATTTTCGTGCCGCCCAGGACAATATCCGATTCCAGTCCGGGCAGAAGGATAACTTCCGGGCGGGCTTGATCCGTTCCGGCTCCTATCTGGCCGAGATCAAGGAGATCCTGACGAGCTACGGAGTACCCGAGGATCTCGCCTATCTGCCCCATGTGGAATCATCCTTTAATTACAAGGCATACAGTAAATTCGGGGCTGCCGGCATCTGGCAGTTCACCGAGTCCTCCGGCAAACAGTTTAAAATGGATGTGAACTACGCCATCGACGAGCGGCGCGACCCACTCAAGGCCACCCACGCCGCGGCAAGAATGCTGCGGCACAACTATGAAAAGCTCGGCACCTGGCCTCTTGCGGTGACTGCCTATAATCATGGGATCAACGGCATGATGCGGGCCAAGGCGGCCAAGGGCGATTATGAAAAGATTTTTCAGGAGCATGAAAGCGAGTTGTTCAAGTTTGCTTCGCGAAATTTTTATTCGGAATTTCTGGCTGCCAGGGAGGTTGCCAAAAACTATAAAGCTCTTTTCGGCCCGCTTCCCATCGAGCCGCCGATCAACAGTAAAACCGTTGTTCTGCCCAACTATGCCCTGGTGAAGGATCTGGTCAAGCATCTGAAGGTTGATATGGAAACCTTCAAGGCGTTGAATCCGGCATTGCGCGAGCCGGTGTATCTTGGCCAGAAACTCATTCCCAAGGGATACGAAGTCCGAGTGCCGGAACGGGGCAAGGTTGTGCGTCTGGCTGACAATATCCCTCCGGAGATTCTCAAGGAGGATCAGGCGCAAACCAAAATGTATCAGGTGATTCAAGGAGATACCGCATTTTCCATTGCCCGTCAATTTGGCGTCCCGGTGGCTGATCTTCTGCGGGCCAATGGGCTTGATGAACAAGCGGTGATCTGCCCTGGTCAGGATCTGCGGATTCCGGGTGCGAATGAATTGGGAATACAGGTGGCTGCAGCGGGCAAGAAAAAGGCTGACGCTCCGCGAGTAGTCAGTCTGGTTTCGGGAGGTCTCGCCGAAAAGACGGCGGCGCAGCCCGGAACCGAACCTGTGGTTCAGGCCAAAACGGAAGGCGCCCCGGCTTCAACTCAGGCGAGCCAGAAGCTCAAGCCGACATCAGGAACAGAGGCAATCACGGCGCAGGCCCAGGTGAAAGTCGTGGAGCCGGAGGGAGTGAAGAGTAAGGGTGTCCAATGCCCTACTCCCAATCCGGCCACGGTTGTCGGCAATCTCGGGGTGGAGCGGATCGTCAAGAAACAGGGCAAGACCTATGGCACTATCCGGGTGGAGGCAGAGGAAACACTTGGGCATTATGCACGCTGGCTCGGGATTCGAGCCTGGGATCTGCGCCGGTTGAACAACTTGCGCTACGAACAATCCCTGGCAGTGAATCAGCAGGTCAAGATTCCCCTTGCCAAGGGAGACAAGGAGCGTTTTGAGGCCAAGCGTTATGAGTTTCATAAGGAAATGGTGGAGGATTTCTTCGCGGCGTACCGGCTGGTGGAAGGCACCCGCACCTATAAGGTGAAGCAAGGGGACACCATCTGGTCCTTGTGTCAGCACGAATTTGAACTGCCTTTCTGGCTGGTCAAAAAATATAATACCTCCATTGACTTCAGCCATCTGAAGCCGGGCCAACGGTTGGTTGTGCCCCAGGTGGAATCGATCAGCTAACCATGGACACTCAACCTAAAACGATCCTGCTCAAGGATTACCGGCCGCCAGCCTATGTGATTGAAGAGGTGGTGCTTGCTGTGGATCTTTTCGAGGAGCGGGCGCTGGTTTGTTCCCGCCTTGTTTGCCGCCGGAACAGCCAGGCTGGATCTGCTACGGCGCCTCTCGTTCTTCAGGGGAGGGAGCTGGTACTCAAGGGCGTAGCCCTGGATGGCGTTGCCCTTGGCATTGAGCAATATCAGCTTGATGCCGAGACCCTCACCATCCCGGCGGTGCCGGAGCGGTTTGTCCTGACTGTAGAAACCGAGATCTATCCCCAGAACAATACCTCCCTTGACGGTCTGTACCGTTCCAGCGGTAATTTCTGCACCCAGTGCGAGGCCGAAGGATTTCGCAAGATCACCTATTTTCTCGATCGGCCCGATGTTCTTGCCCGCTACGAGGTCACCATCAGCGCCGAGCAACAGCGCTATCCGGTCCTTTTGGCCAACGGCAACCTGATCGATGCCGGAAAGCTGCCCGAAGGCCGTCATTATGCCCGATGGCAGGATCCCTTTCCCAAACCCTCCTATCTTTTCGCCATGGTTGCAGGCAATCTGGTCAGGATACCCGACACCTTTACCACCCTTTCCGGCCGTTCGGTCGCCCTGGAGATCTATGTGCAGGATCATAACCGGGACAAATGCGATCACGCCATGGCTTCACTCAAAAAGGCCATGCTTTGGGACGAGGAAACCTTTGGTCTTGAATACGATCTTGACCGGTACATGATTGTGGCAGTGGATGATTTCAATATGGGCGCCATGGAGAACAAGGGGCTCAACGTTTTCAATTCCAAGTATGTGCTGGCCCGGCCCGATACTGCCACGGATGCTGATTACGAAGGGATCGAGGCGGTCATTGCCCATGAGTATTTTCATAACTGGACCGGCAATCGGGTCACCTGTAGGGATTGGTTTCAGTTGAGCCTCAAGGAAGGGCTCACCGTATTCCGCGACCAGCAATTCACCGCTGATCAGGTATCTGCAGCGGTCAAGCGCATCCACGATGTCCGGCTCCTGCGCAACGTGCAGTTTCCCGAGGACAACGGACCCATGGCGCATCCGGTGCGGCCTGATTCCTTCATGGAGATCAACAACTTCTACACCGTCACCATTTACGAAAAAGGTGCCGAGATCATTCGGATGCTGCACACCCTGCTGGGAAGGGAGTTGTTCCGGCAGGGGCTTGCCCTGTATCTTACGCGGCATGACGGACAGGCCGTCACCACCGATGATTTTGTCCGGGCCACGGCAGAGGTTTCCGGTCGTGATCTCACCCAGTTCAAGCGGTGGTATACCCAGGCCGGCACCCCGCGTCTGGCTGTGCAGGGCGATTATGATCCTTCGACTCAGACCTACACCCTGCACCTGAAACAAAGCACTCCGGCAACTCCCGGACAGCCGGAAAAGGAGCCGCTTTGTATTCCGGTGGCTCTTGGACTGCTCGACAGCGAGGGCAAGGAAATGTCGCTGATCTGTCCGGATCGGCAGGCGGAGGCGGAATGCGGTCTGTTTGAACTGCGCGGAGCCTCGGAGACCATCCGATTTCGCGACATACCGGAACCGCCGCGTCTTTCGATCCTGCGCAATTTTTCCGCCCCGCTTACGGTGGAATACGCCTGTGATGCGGAAGAGCTGCTCTTTCTTTTCCGCCATGACCAGGACCCCTTTAATCGCTGGGAGGCGGGGCAGCGATTGGCCAGCCGGTTGCTCTTGGGGTTGGTGGAGGATTTCAGGAATAATCGAACCCTGGTTCTTGATGAGCGGTTTGTTGCGGCCTGCTCGCGGCTGCTGGCTGATGACTCTGGGGGGGACAAAGCCTTTCTTGCCCTGCTGCTTACCCTGCCTTCGGAAGAGTATCTGGCCGAACAGATGGAGGTGGTGGATGTTGAAGCAATCCACGTTGCCCGGACCTTTGTCCGGCAGAGTTTGGCCGGTTCCCTGCGCTCCCTGTGGGAGCAAGCCTATGCGGATAATCGGCTCAGCGGGCCATACCGCTATGAGCCCGAGTTGGCAGGCAAGAGAGGATTGCGTAATCTCAGCCTTTTCTATCTCGTAACCATTGAGGACGATGCCTCTGTTCGACTTGCCCTTGATCAGTTCGCCACGGCCGACAATATGACCGATCAGATGGCGGCTTTTGTCGCTTTATCCCATTCCTCCCGGCCGGAGCGGCAGCAGGTTATCGTTGATTTTTACCACCGATGGCAGGGTGATCCCCTGGTGCTGGACAAATGGTTTGCGGTGCAGGCCACAGCTCCGCTGCCGAACACTCTGGACGAGGTGCAGGCACTCATGGGCCATCCGGCCTTTCAGCTGAAAAATCCCAACAAGGTCCGTGCCTTGGTGGGCTCGTTTGCTGCAGGCAACCCGAGCTGTTTTCACGAGTCGTCCGGCAGGGGCTATACCTTTCTTGCCGAGCAGATTCTTGCCCTTGATCCGCTCAATCCGCAGATTGCCGCGCGTCTGGCGGCAAGGCTCGGCCGGGGAGGACGCTATGACGTGCATCGCCGGGAATTGATGCGATCCCAGCTTGAGCGCATCCTTGGGGGGGAAAAGGTGTCACGGGATGTCTATGAGGTGGTGAGCAAGAGTTTGCAGAATGGGCGGGCGAAAAACTAAGACTTCTCAAAAGTTGCAATTGTCACCCTGTTGCGGCCATTTTTTTTCGATGTATAGAGGGCTGAATCCGTTCTTCTCACCAGGGAATCGTAGTCGTCCTCACCGGTGATGAATTCGGTAACCCCAAAGCTGCAGGTGAGCGAAAGGGAATCCTTTTCGGAAACAGGTATGGCGAGGAGCCGGATGTTTTCGCATAACCTTTCCGCCAGCACCGTGGCGCCGGAGAGTTCGGTGCTGGGCAGGATGAGGGCGAATTCTTCTCCGCCGTATCGGCAGGGGTAATCAACGTTTCGGACATGTTTTTTTGTGAACGTCCCAAGATCTCTCAGGACCAAATCGCCCGCAAGATGACCGTGTCGGTCATTGGTTTTTTTGAAAAAATCAATGTCGAACATGATGAGGGTAAGGGCGTTGCCGTATCGCTTGGCCCGGGCTATCTCCGTATCGAGGATAATTTTGAAGCTGTTTCTGTTGTAAAGCCCGGTCAATTCATCGAATGCAGCCTGTCTGTGCAGTTTTTTCTCAAACTCCCACATCTTGACAAGATTGGTGACCCTGGCCAGCAACTCTTCGGGATGGTATGGCTTTTTTATGTAATCATTGGCCCCTTTTCGCAGGGCAAGAACGGCGTCTTCCGTGGAATCAAGCCCGGTAACCATCAGGAAGGGAAGGTTTTCAAGCAGGGAGGCCTGGCGGACCTGGGATAGAAGTTCCATGCCGTCCATATTCGGCATAAGCCAGTCTGAAATAATCAGACAGATGTTTGAGGTGTTTTTCAGGATATCCATTGCCTCGCAACCGTCGCGTGCGGATATATATTCATATCCGGCGTGTCCGAGTTGGTTTTCCAAGGCGGCCAGAACGGAAGGGCTGTCATCCACGATGAGGATTCTTCCTGGTTCTTCGGGTGGCTCGAGGTGAAGGTCCTGCGGATTTGTCATGGAAAATATCGCGGGTTGATGTTTATCTGGAAAGCCTTTATGGCATGATAGCATACTCGTGATAGCCAAGACAGAGCTTCTTTTTTGAAACGAGAACCGGAGAATCCGGATGAATTTTTGGGAAAAATTGAATAGAGTTCGGCACAATTTACAGATTACAGAATAAATTTTGTTTGCAGGTGATTCCATGGATATTTCAAAAACCATTGCTGAAATGAAAAAGAACCCTGCCTTTGCCGAGAACGTCGGTATGGTGCTGGTTCACAACGGAGTGGTCCGGGGTTGGTCGCGTAAGACCA
>VMSS01000207.1 GCA_013791995.1 Desulfurivibrio sp.
CACCAGGTAGACAAGGACGAGCAAAAGAGCAAACAGTCCCTGCCGAGACACTCTTCCTGAATCCGGCATAGCGGCCTGGAGCGGAAGCAGCAAGAAAGAGAGGATGAAAGCAAAGTACCAGGTGTAGGCAGCCTCGCCGTAAACCTCCCGTAAATACATGGGGGAATACCCCAGGCCAATGATAACGCACCCCATCAGCGCCGCTGTTTTGGAAAGCCCCAGATTCCGGAGGAGCAGGACAAGCACCGCCATGATGACCCCGATCACCAAAGCAACGGAAACCCCATGGGCAAAAAAGCTGTTTTCCCCGGCCATGACCCAGGGGATCAGCAGCAGATGCTTGTAAAACACCCAGAGATCGTTATTTACGTACCACCAGGTCTTAGGGAAAAACTCTCCAGCCCGAACGATTTCCTCGGCCAGGATATTGGCAATGGCGGCGTCCGAGTTGAAAAATGCCTGATAGGAGCAAAAGATATACAGACCAAGCGAGCCGATGGTGGCGGCCAGCAACAGCGCTGCGCCACGGAAAAGCCATTTTTGCACGGAAGTGGTGGGCAACATAGTCACTGTGCTCTCTGGATCAGTGTTGTCGACAGACAGGAAGAGGGGAACAGGGCACTCTCATTGGGATTTTCCGGGGAATAGACACCGACCGTCACCTGCTTTGGCAGCGGCGCTGCGTACCTCGATAAAGCACCTGCCCCAGGCTGGATCATCGCGAAACGATACAAGAAAATTTCCAGGCCTGTCAAGGGGAATCAACACGCGCACCAGCGTCTTGCCCTATGCGAACCCTGGTGTTATTATCGTATTGTGATGCTCCGAAAAGCTCCCCGCACCGGAGAGAACCACCTGGCGCGCAAATCCGGTGCCCACCCCTTTCCGCCTGAGAGCGTTTCCCTGGCAGACTATGACTGTTATCATACGAACGACCTGCTTGTTTTTGCTTCTCCTGTTGCAGCCCCAACTGCTGTGGGCCGAAAGCCAAGCCATATCCATAGGCGTCCTTGCCAAGAGCGGCGAGGATATCGCCGTGGAAAAATGGTCGGCAACGGCGGATTATCTCTCCGCTGCACTCCCTGATTATCATTTCACCATAATCCCCCTGGGATTTAAGGAAATTCATGCTGCAGTGCGGCAGGGCAGGATCGATTTTGTGCTGACCAACCCCGCTTTTTATGTGGAACTGGAAAAACTGCACGGAATCAGCCGAATAGCCACCCTGATAAACCAGAACCTCCCCGGACAACAGACCTCCACCTTTGGTGGGGTGATTTTCACGAAAGCCGAGCGCGATGACCTCAACCTTCTCACCGACCTCAAGGGGAAATCCTTCATGGCTGTGGACTCGCTTTCTTTCGGTGGCTGGCTCGTAGCCTGGAGGGAGTTCTACAAAAAAGACCTTGACCCGTTCAGCGATTTTTCATCCCTGCGCTATGCCGGCACCCATGAAGGGGTTGTCCGTGCCGTTCTTGCCGGCACGGTTGACGTCGGAACAGTGCGCACCGACACCCTTGAGCGAATGGCCGAGAAAGGGACCATTCGCCTGGAACAGGTAAAAATCCTCAATCAACGCCGAGAAGGCGGCTTTCCCTTTCTGCTCAGCACCGAGCTGTATCCGGAATGGCCCATGGCCGCAATCAAGACAACGCCGGACAGGCTATCCCGCCTGGTTGCCGGAGCCCTGATGACCATGGAAAGCAACCACCCTGCTGCCCTGGACAGTCAATCGGCAGGCTGGACCATCCCCCTGAATTATCAACCCGTGCACGACTGCCTGTTCGACCTCAAGGTCGGCCCCTATAAAGACTATGGCAAATTCTCCCTCACAGATGTCCTTTCCCGCTATTGGCGGCAATTTGCCCTTTTGGGATTGGCTGTCTTCCTGACCATGGGTATCGCATGGTACGTCGTGCTCTTGAATCGCATCCTGCAAAAGAAAAAACGTGAAGTGGACATGCTGAACCTCAGCCTTGAAACAAAGGTTGCCCAGCGGACAGAAAAAATCAATACCCTGCTGGATCAGCAGATTTACCTCAAGGGCATTTTGCAGACCGTGGCCGATATCAACAAATTACTGATCACCTCCCCCGACCTGGAGGTCCTGCTGAAAAATTCCTGCGAACGATTCGTGCAGCATGGACACTATGGGTTCTGCTGGATTGGCCTGCTGGAGCAAAAAGAAATCACGACAATATACAGTTCCGACGAGATCGAAAAATACTTGGCAGAACCGCCATATGCCGTCGACACTCCCGAGCTGCCGTTTTATCAAAGCCCAACCGCCAGATGCATCCGGGAAGACACCACGGTTATCCACAATCCCGGCATGGGCAGGGATCTTACCCCCTGGCGGGATCAACTCGAAATGAAAGGGTTTCAGTCTATCATCGCCCTCCCTCTTCGGCCCAGGGAATCGTCTGAACCGCTAGGAGCGCTCACGATCTACACCTGGCTGCAGGAAGGATTTGAACAGGAAGAAATCGCTATGCTTGAAGAGCTTGCCGGTGATCTCGGTTTCGCCATCGGCTCTTTTCGGCACAGGAAGGAGGTCGCCAGGCTGACTCTGGAGCGGACAGCCAATTATCAAGAAACCATCTTCACCTTCGTGAACATGATTGAGCAGCGGGATACCTACACTGCGGGTCATACCGAACGCGTGGCCAGGTATTGCCAGAAGATCGCCAAAACAATGGGCATTGGCGAACGTGAAACAGAAAACCTGTACAAGGCTGCCATCCTCCATGATATCGGCAAGATAGCCACTCCGGATTCGGTTCTTCTCAAGCCGGGAAAACTCAATAGTCTGGACTATGACCTGATCAAGCTCCACGCCTCGGCCGGGTATGAAATGCTTTCCGGCATTGAAATGTACGCAGAACTCTCCGAGATCATCCGCTACCATCATGAACGCCATGATGGGCTGGGCTATCCTGCAGGACTGAGCGGCGATGATATCCCGCTCCTCTCCCGCATCCTGACCGTTGCCGATGCCTTCGACGCCATGACCACCAATCGTATCTATAAGCCAAGAAAACAGATCCAGGAAGCCTTGGCTGAACTTGAATCCCTCAGCGGCAGCCAGTTTAACCCTGAAGTTGTGGCCGCGGCCATTACAGCGCTCAAGGAGACCCCAAGCCCCGTGGCCATCACCCAGGCACCGGCCACGGAAATTGAGAAAAAACGGTTTTCCTATTTCTTTAATGACAGGCTGACCGGGCTCTTCAATGAAGAGTATCTGAGGATTTTTCTCCAGAACAACCAGAATCTCCAGGAATACTCATGCCTTCATATTCTGCATCTGACAAATGTTCAGGAATACAATAAACGGGAGGGCTGGGCGCGAGGGAATCAACTCTTACAGAATTTCGCGGCCGAACTCCAGACACATTATCCTGAAGCTCTGATTTTCAGGGCCTACGGCAATGATTTTGCCACCCTCAACAGAACCCATTTTGACCTTGCAGCCGAGGCGTTCGACTCATTTACCAGCATAGCAGGCCTGGAAATAACGGTTGAGCTCGAGCATATTGATCTGCGCAAGGACAAAGCATACACCCTTGATAAGCTGGAAAAGCTGGTGATCTCCTGAGCACTGGCACACACCTTTGAAGTTGCTGCCTGTGGTGTTCGTCCGAAAACGAACATTTTCATTGCACCCAACCCGCTCTCTTCCGATCCCGAAAAAAATGTCCCGCCCATTGTTATTTTTAGCCATCTACCGTATATTGCGTGGTTTATAATCTCCGACACCCCACTCATCTCCAGAGAAGACGCCGGATACGCACCCTGCTTTCTCCATTACAACCCAAGGAAATACCATGATCAGCGCAGTCAATATCGCCCTCTCCTACGGGAAGCGGATTATCTTCAAGGACGTCAACATCAAGTTCGCCCCAGGCAACTGCTACGGGCTCATTGGCGCCAACGGCTCCGGCAAATCCACCTTCCTCAAGATTCTCGCCGGGGAAAAAGAGGCGGACAAGGGCGAGATCGTGGTCGGCCCCAAGGAACGGATCGCGATGCTGCGCCAGGACCATTTCGCCTTTGACGAAGAAACCGTGTTCAATACGGTGGTCATGGGCCACAAGCAGCTCTACGAGCTGATGCCCGAGCGGGAGGCGCTCTACGCCAAGCCGGAACTCAGCGAGGCGGACGGCATCCGGGCCGGAGATATCGAGGCGGAGTTTGCCGAGATGAACGGCTACGAGGTGGAATCAGAAGCGGCCGTCCTCTTAAAGGGCCTCGGCATTCCCGAGGAGTTCCGCGAGAAAAAGATGAAGGAACTGGAAGGCGGCGACAAGGTGCGGGTGCTGCTGGCCCAGGCCCTGTTCGGCAACCCGGACATCCTGCTGCTGGACGAACCAACCAACCATCTGGACCTCAAGTCCATCACCTGGCTGGAGGATTTTCTCTTCCGCTTCCAGAACACGGTGATCATCGTCTCCCATGACCGCCATTTCTTAAACCAGGCCTGCACCCATATCGCGGACATCGACTTTGGCGAGATCCGGGTCTACGTGGGCAACTACGAGTTCTGGTACGAGGCTCGCCATCTCTTCGAAAAACAGAAGCAGGAGGAAAAGAAAAAGACCTCCGCCAAGGCCAAGAGACTCACGGACTTCATTCAGCGCTTTTCCTCCAACGCCTCCAAGGCCAAGCAGGCCACCTCGCGCAAGAAGCTGCTGGACAAGCTGACCATCGAGGACATGCCATCCTCGTCGCGCAAATACCCCTTCGTGGTCTTCAAGCCAGAGCGGCCCTGCGGCGACATCATCCTGGAGGTTATCGGGCTGGGTAAGGAACTCGACGGGGTCACGGTCTTAAACGACTTCAACCTCACGGTCCACAAGGGCGACAAGATCGCTTTCATCGGCGCCAACTCCGTGCCCAAGACCACCCTTTTTGAGATCCTCACCGAAGGGATGACCCCGGATCGCGGCAGCTTCCGCTGGGGAATCACCATGTCCACCTCCTACTTCCCCAAGGAAAACAGCGCCTTTTTCGACAAGGAGATGACCCTGGTGGAATGGCTGAGCCAGTTCACCCCGCCCAGCGAAGGGGAAAACTTTGCCCGTGGATTCCTGGGCAAGATGCTGTTCTCCGGGGAAGAGGCCCTGAAAAAAACCAGTGTGCTCTCGGGCGGCGAGAAAGTGCGCTGCATGCTCTCCCGGATGATGCTCACCGGGGCCAACGCCCTGATCCTGGACGAGCCCACCAACCATCTGGACCTGGAATCGATCACCGCCCTGAACAACGGCCTCATCGCCTTCCCGGAGGTAATACTTTTCGCCACCCATGACCACCAGATGGTGTCCTCCACAGCAAACCGGATCATCGAAATCCTGCCCGGCGGGATCATTGATAAGAGGATGGATTTTGATGATTATCTGGAAAGCGCGGAAGTGATGGAGCTGCGGGAATCGCTGAGTAACGGAGAGGTGGCACTGAGTCTGTAGCAGGGACCCGTGCCATTTGACTCCCCCTCCCTTGACGGGTGTATAGACCGGAGACATAGGTAACACCTGTTCGGGGAGATGGGTAACAGTTTTAAACATACTATGAAACTCTCAGATCAATTTGTGCAACACATTGTTGGCAGAAAAAAACCTTCATCATGCCATCTTCGCCGGCTGGCC
>VMSS01000129.1 GCA_013791995.1 Desulfurivibrio sp.
AAATCTATGGGGACTGGGAGCAAGCCCAGGCCAGTATGGAAGAGATCGAAGCCCGCTACGTCGATGAAGGAGAGGAATAACTTCCTCCGGTAAATACACGCATCGCACTTGACCGTTGCCGCATTTGCCGGTATCTTCAGCGCTTGTTTCCCCCTGGTTCAACAAGGCCAGACCATTGCAAAAACAACCAGATATCCATATTTCAAATTATATATTTTCCATTCTTTCGGAGGCCCTCAATGAAAAAAATGTACCCTGTGACACATCTTGTCTGCACCCTTGTCTGCACTGCCATGCTGGCCTGCGCCCCGGCTGTTTTTGCTTCCGGCGGCGGAAGCGACGCCTCTGCCGTACCCGTCAAAAGTGCAGAAGCAACACTCAAGGCTGCGGTCAGCGGCAACGACCAATTCACCGCCCACAATGACAGCCACCATTTTGATGCGTTCCAGGCTGGGCAGACCCCGACCCTCACCGTGGTTACCTGCTCCGATTCTCGGGTCCACACCCATTTGTTCGGCATGGAGCCGGACAACAACATCTTCGTGATCCGCAACATCGGCAACCAGATCAAAAACTCGGAAGGCTCGGTTGATTACGGGGTCCGTCATTTGCCCAGCAAAATTCTTCTGATCATGGGCCACTCAAGCTGCGGCGCGATCAAGGCCGCCATGGGCGACTACTCCGGCGAGACCACGGGCATCAAAGGTGAACTGGACACCCTGAAGCCGGTGATTGCTGCAGGCGACAAGACCGGAGACATGAACTCCCGCTGGAACAAGAACGTGGAGCGCAACGTGGACTATCAGGTAAAAGCCGCTCTGGATCTGTACAAGGAAAAGATTCAGGCCAGCGAGCTGACCGTGGTCGGGGCGGTTTATGACTTCAACGATCTCTACGGCAAGGGCCGCGGCAAGCTGGTGATCACCAATATCAACGGCGAGACCACCCCGAGCAAGATCATGACCCATCCGGTACTCAAAGAGTTGAATCGGTCCGAGATCGTCAACCATGTGGGCAGCCTGGCCCCGGCTCTCTAGACCATGGACCATTTCATCCGCAAGCAGATCGAGGAGCGCGAGGGTGCGAGCCTCGCTCCCTACGCCGCCTTGAGTCGCAACACCAAAGGCAGGCTCAAGCCCGAAGAGGAATGCCCTATCCGGGGTGCTTTTCAGCGGGATAGGGACCGGATCATCCACTGCAAATCCTTCCGGCGCCTCAAGCATAAAACCCAGGTCTTCCTGGCCCCCACCGGCGACCATTACCGGACCCGGCTCACCCATGTGCTGGAAGTAAGCCAGATAGCCCGGACCATCTCGGTGGCCCTGCGCTTAAACGGCCACCTCACCGAGGCCATCGCCCTGGGCCATGATCTCGGCCACACCCCCTTTGGCCATGCCGGGGAAGCGGTGCTGGACGAACTCTACCCGCAGGGGTTCCGCCACTACGACCAGAGTCTGCGGGTGGTGAACATCCTGGAAAAAAAGGGCGAGGGTCTCAACCTCACCCATGAAGTGCTGGACGGCATAGCCAAACATTCCAAGGGCCGCCGCGAGATTCTGCCCCAGGACCTCTCCGAGCTGCCGGAAACCATGGAAGGCAGGGTGGTGCGCATCGCCGACATCATCGCCTATGTGAACCACGACCTCGACGATGCGGTCCGGGCCGGAATCATCAGCGAATCACAGATCCCCGCTCATCTCCAGAAGCTGTTCGGCTCCAATCATTCCGGGAGAATCGGGACCATGGTCCATGATCTTGTGTCCCAAAGCCTGAAAAACGGGGGGGAAACCCTGACCATGACCCCGCACATGCTGGAAGGCATTGCCGAACTGCGCTCCTTTCTCTATGAAAACGTCTACGAGACCAATCGGGTACACGACGATTTCATCAAGGCCAAAAAGGTGCTGCGGGAGCTCTACGAGTACTTCATCGACAAAGACGACCACTGGGAACGGGTCATCGACTATGACGCCTCAACCCCGCGGGAACAGATGGTCTGCGACTTCATCGCCGGCATGACCGACCGCTATGCCCTGGATCTCTACACCAACATCTTTCTTCCCAAACCATGGAGTGTAATGTAACCGATGAGCGATAACACTTCCGCCCAACCCGCCGAGCATGAACTGGCCAAGGGGTATGAATTCAAAGAGGTTGAGGCCAGATGGTATACAACATGGCTTGAGCAGAAAAACTTCCAGGCCACCATGGACGAGTCCAAGCCTTCCTTTTCCATCGTCATCCCGCCGCCCAACGTCACCGGCGTTCTCCATGTGGGACACGCCTTAAACAACACCATGCAGGATGTGCTGGTCCGCTACAAGCGGATGTGCGGCTACAACACCCTTTGGGTGCCGGGCACCGACCACGCTGGCATTGCCACCCAAAACGTGGTGGAGCGGCAGATTGCCACCGAGGGCAAGAGCCGTCACGATCTCGGCCGCGAGCAGTTCATCGAGCGGGTCTGGCAGTGGCGCGAGGAAAAAGGCGGCACCATCATCAACCAGCTCAAGCACCTGGGCTGCTCCTGCGATTGGGACCGGGAACGGTTCACCATGGACGAAGGCTTGTCCAAGGCGGTGCGCACCGTTTTCGTCCGCCTCTACAAGGAAGGATTGATCTACAAGGGCGACTACATCGTCAACTGGTGCCCCCGCTGCCACACCGCCCTGTCCGACGACGAGGTGGAGCACGAGGACAAAGCAGGCAAGCTCTACCATATCCGCTATCCCTATGCCGACGGCTCCGGCCACGTGGTGGTCGCCACCACCCGACCTGAAACCATGCTGGGCGACACCGCCGTGGCCGTGCACCCCGATGATGAACGCTACAAACACCTGAAGGAAATCGGCATCAAGCTGCCCCTCACCGACCGCACCATCCCTGTGGTGTATGACCACCACGTGCAGCGGGAGTTCGGCACCGGGGCGCTCAAGGTTACCCCGTCCCACGACCGCAACGACTACGAAATCGGGTTGCGCCACAATCTCGAGCGGCTCAAGGTCATGGACGACTCCGGGATCATGAACCAGGCAGCCGGGGTCTATGCCGGGCTGGACCGTTTTGCCTGCCGGAAAAAAATCGTCGCCGACCTCGAAGAGCAGGGCTTTCTGGAAAAAATCGAAGATTACGACCACGCAGTGGGCCAGTGCTACCGCTGCAAAACCGTGGTCGAGCCCGCCACCTCGCTGCAATGGTTCGTTTCGGTTAAGCCCCTGGCGGAAAAGGCCGTGGCCGCGGTGCGGGACGGACGCATCGCCATCCATCCCAAGACCTGGTACAATTCCTTCTACGCCTGGATGGACAACATCCGCGACTGGTGCATCTCCCGCCAGATCTGGTGGGGCCATCAAATCCCGGCCTGGACCTGCGACGATTGCGGTCATTTCATGGTTGAGGAGCATGCCCCTGCAACGTGCGAAAAATGCGGCTCCAGCAAGCTCACCCAGGAAACCGATGTGCTGGACACCTGGTTTAGCTCGGCACTCTGGCCATTTTCCACTCTGGGTTGGCCCGATGACACCAAGGAGCTGAAGTTTTTCTACCCCACCTCGGTGCTGATCACCTCCTTTGACATCCTCTTCTTCTGGGTGGCCCGGATGATGATGATGGGCATCCACATCATGAACGAGGTGCCGTTTAAAGACGTCTATCTCCACGCCCTGGTCCGCGACAAACACGGCAAGAAAATGAGCAAGTCCACGGGCAACGTCATCGACCCGCTGGTGGTCATGGAAGAGTACGGCACCGATGCCCTGCGCTTCACCCTCACCGCCTTTGCCGCCCAAGGCCGCGAGATCAAGCTTGCCGAGGAGCGCATCGAAGGCTACCGCCATTTCATCAACAAGATTTGGAACGCCTCCCGCTTCGCCCTCATGCACATCAATGCATGCGATCCCGCGATCAGCAAGGATATCGACCCCTCCGGTCTTCCCCTGGCCCACCGCTGGATCCTGCACCGCCTCAACCAGGCGATCACCGAAGTGCGCCAGGCCCTGGACGACTACCGCTTCAACGACGCCGCCTCCTCCATCTACCAGTTTGTCTGGAACGAGTTCTGCGACTGGTACCTGGAATGGATCAAGAGCGATCTTTACGGCGACAACGCAACGGCCAAGGCACAGAGCCAGAGTGTACTCCTGGCGGTGCTGGAAAACGTGCTCAAGCTCCTGCACCCCATCACCCCGTTCGTCACCGAAGAGATCTGGCATGTGTTGCCCGGAGCGCGAACCAGCATCATGGTCGAGGCATTCCCCACACCCAATCCTTCCTGGGATGATCCAGAGGGTGCCGAACTGGCTGCACTGTTCATGGGGATTGTCGGCGGCATCCGCAACATCCGCAGCGAGGCCATGATCCATCCCTCGGCCGAGATCAAGGTGCTGATCGTCTGCCACGACGAAGACAAACACGCGGGGCTGACCTCCCTTGCCTCTTCCCTCAAGACCCTGACCCGGACCTCCACCATGGCCGTGCAGAAAGAAGGCACCCGACCCAAGGGCGCGGCCTCCTATCTCTATTCCGACATCGAGATTTTCGTACCCTTGGCCGGACTGGTGGATGTGGACAAGGAACAGGCCAAGCTCAAAAAAGATCAGGACAAGACCGAGGCAGAGCTGGCCCGCTGCCAAGGCAAGCTGAACAACGAGAAGTTCATGGCCAACGCCCCGGAAGAGGTGAAAGCCAAGGAGCAGGAAAAAATCGTGGAAATGCAGACAAAGCTGGAGAAGATCAAGGCGGGCATGGAGCGGTTGGAGGAGTTGCGCTGAGCTAAACGAACAGGGAAATATTCAGTTGCGGAACAATCCGCTTGCCGTACAAAAAAACCCGCACCGGAAATGGTTGCGGGTTTTTTTCGACTTAAATGTTTCACCGTGGGGTCCGAAACAAATTGGGGAGTATCCCTTATTTTCCACGTTGATCACATAGAGCTGTGGAGCAAAGGCGGTGAAACGGTTCTTGAAAATCTGCAAACCCTTTGCTCTGTATGTAACCTTGGCAAGTCCAATAACGATGCGGGATAACAAGAGATACCCAAGGGGCACTCAATGGAAATCTCATGCGAAGCAGGGCAAATCCGGGACAGACTGAGCCCAATTTTCTGGGCATGGCTTAATGCACCAAATCAACATCTCTGATTCCATCCCCTTTTTTCCACATCTTCTTAAAATACATAGGCAATACTCACGGATCCGAAGATCTGTTCATCCTGTTGAGTTTTAAACTCCTTGGTTCTATAGACATGGGAGTAAGTTATCTTAAAACGGTTATAATGAACACTTACCCCGGCCATGATATCCGCAACAAAATCCTCCTTATCCACATCATGGCTGTCGGTGAAGGTATTGCCGTCAAGGAAGATATTGCGAAGCACCGAACGCCCGTCAACCCCGGCAAAAAGATACACCCCGGCCTTGTTGTTCTTTGCGTCGGTAGCCGGGATGCTTGCATCGCCCGCAGGACGAATCAAGGCCGTGCCGAAGTCATCGGGCAAATTGATACCTAACCGGATTTCACCGCCGGCATTTGCATAGGTATACACATTCCCCACTGCTGCACCGAGATGCGGAATGAAGTCAAAGACGTTCGAATCCCCGAAGCCAAATTGCCAGGTCCGCCATTTTCGTTCGTAAACCAGAACGAGCCCCACTTCATTTTTCAGTTGGTGATCCCAGCCCTGCGGCTTTTTCGAATCCAGCAGGTCATGTATTTCCTCCTGCACATCCCGGGCATATGAATTGGGGCCGATCAGACCAATATCCAGCCCAAAGCTGTCCAGCACGTCTTTACTCTTCGAATGCAGTGCCGTGCCAACATAAGTCCATCCCGCATAGGGACGATCATCGACAATCAAGTTGGGATCATCGAGATTCTGTGGCGTAAATATCTTTTGACCGATTGAAAATGCCACATGCTTCGTGGTGTCAGGAGAATTGACCAGAGGCAGGGACTCAATTGGTTTACTGCTCCAGTCGGGCAGTCTTTTATCTTCGGCATATTTATTTAGGGGGCCAGACACCCAGAGCAACTTCAGACCGTTGGTGTAATGGGCATCGCTGTCGCTGAACGCATCATTCTCCCAGTAGAATATGAAGGTATTATCCTGGTTTTCAGCAGCGATGGCTGTTCCTACGAAAATTGTGGCCATGCCCGAAATTATCACCCCGAGCAAGGCAAGTCTCACTCTCCGAGTTGTTTTCACCATGTGGTTCTCTCCTTTTTGTTTTTTCAATTCAAGCAGACATAAATGCATAACTGAAAAAAGCAGGGCAAAGCAAATGAAGATCACACCTTGCAATCAAGCATATGCTTACTGTTGCATATTGCGTACAATCTGTTGAGTTTCAAAAATTGGCTCAACTGTTATCCGATTGGGTTGCAACACTTTCCACCAATTGCGAGATTAATTTTGTTGGCACATGGCAACGATATTACGAGCATCAATAATGCTATCATTATCCTCTTATCAAAAACAATTAATTTTAAGAGGAAATGATGACCGATCCCAAATTGCCGGGAGTGGCTTCAAAAAACAAACTGGGGAGTGTCGCTAATTTATTGAATTTATTAACATTCCAGGAAATAACAAAGACCTAATATTAGGAAACAGGGCTATCCATTTAACTGATGAAGAAATCGAGAAATATGGTTAATCAAACAAACAATAAAAAAATAGGGTCATGACTAGAACAGCACTTTGAAAAGTGTGCTAACATCTAGTTATGACAATGAAAAACAGGTACGCAAAACGTTCAAAAATTTCAGAGCCTAAATTTCGGCAACTTGTAAGGCTTTTTGCACTCAATCTGGAAGCCACCCAGATCGCCGAGTTGACCGCTCTTAATCGCAACACAGTTAATCGTTTCGTGCCATTCGTGAACGATTGGCTGCGTTCTGCGAGCAGCAATCTCCTTTATCCGCGGAGATAGAGGTTGATGAATCTTTCTTTGGCCCTCGGCGCGTTAAGGGAAAACGCGGTCGCAGTGCTTAGGGTAAAACAATTGTCTTCGGTGTGTTCAAGCGTAACGGCAAAGTCTACACCGAAATAGTGCCGGACTGCTCCAAAGCCACACTGCAAGCCATTATTCGTGGCAAGGTCGAGCCAGAAAGCATCATCTATTCTGACGACTGGCGTGGTTACAACGGCCTTGTCGATGTCGGCTATGGCAAGCATCTCCGTGTGGATCATGGCCGTAACGAATTCGCCAGGGGTAAAACCCAGATCAACGGTATCGAAGACTTTTGGGGCTTTGCGAAATCTCGCCTCACACGATTCCGAGGGGTGAGCAAAGCCACCTTTTTCTTGCACCTCAAAGAGTGTGAGTTTAGATTCAATTATCGTGACCAGAATATGTATCGGGTGATCCTCAAAATTATCCGAAAAAATCCTCTGTTCTAGTCATGACCCTAACAAAAAATGCTTCAGCGGAAAATCCGGCCTCCGGCCAGCTTTCTGCTGAGCTTAATCGTTATACCTAGAGAGCCATTATGAGAAAATTTGCAGAAAAATACCGTTCCGTTTTAGAAAAAGAGAAAATGTACAAATACACCAATATTCTACTCAACATTGGGATAGCATTTTGGTTTATTCAATTTTCCGTTTTCATAATTGCACCATTTATCGGCGGGGTATTTGTACCAGAGGGTGTTATCACTTATGGCAGTTTGTCTATTCAGCTCTTATTAGCAAAGCAAATTCTAAGCCAAATGAAACGATTTAAATTAATAAACAAAAAATTATTTTGGACGTTCGGCGCCTTCTCTGTTTATCTCAACTTCATTCTTTTCGACAAAACACAAGGTACAGTGGTAAGCATATTGTTAGTTATCTTTTTAATCTTCTATTACTACAGATACCTGTTACCAAAATATTCAGAAACAACTACCTAGAATAAAAGCGTAATCAATCAATAAACAGCCAGCGAGAACGGCTAACGCATCGACGCTGTCGCTTATCTCGAGCGTTGAGCCTGTAGAAAAACTCAACTCATTGTAATTTCGACTTTATTTCTATATGTAAGCACTGTATAATGACTGCAATATCCCGCAACAAAACCGGTTAACCACAGCAAAGGATATTGCACCATGGCTCGTTACAAACCCTACTCATACGCCCAGGGTAAGTTCATCCCCGTCCACTTCGCCAAGCAGATTCTGCCAGGCACCTTCGAGTACTCCCTGAATCACCTCATCGACCATGAGCTTGACCTTTCCCTGTTCGACGCCCGCTTCGGCAACGACCAGACCGGAGCCACGGCCTATGATCCCCGGATTCTTCTGAAGATCGTGCTTTACGCCTATTCGCGGGGCATTGTTTCCAGCCGGAAAATCGAGCAGGCCTGCCGGGAAAACGTGATTTTCATGGCCCTGTCCGCCGACACCCGGCCCCATTTTACCACCATTGCCGATTTCATCTCCTCCATGGACCAAGAGATCATCCATCTTTTTCGAGATGTGCTGCTGGTCTGCGACGACCTGGGGTTGATCGGCAAGGAGATGTTCGCCATCGACGGCTGCAAGATGCCTTCGAACGCCAGTAAGGAATGGAGCGGCACCAGAGCGGATTTCGAGAAAAAGGCAGCCAAGCTGGAGAAGGCCATAGCGCACATCATCACCACCCACAGGGAGCAGGACCGGAAGCAGACGGATAAGGATATTGTCGCCAGGGAAGAACAGTATGTGGAAACCCTGCGGAAGCGGGCCAGGAAGATCAGGGAGTGGCTGAAAGACAACGATGACAAGCCTGGAAAAACCGGCAAGCCGAAAAAGAGCAATATCACGGACAACGAATCCGCCAAGATGAAAACCTCTCACGGGGTTATCCAGGGCTACGACGGAGTGACCACCGTGGACGGCAAACACCAGATCATCGTGCATGCCGAGGCGTTCGGTGAGGCTCAGGAGCATGATTTGCTGAAGCCCATGGTGGACGCAACCAGGGAGAACTTCCAGGCCATCGGCAAGAATGAAGATGTTTTCACGAAAGCCAAGCTCTCGGCGGACAGCGGCTTTCACACGGAAGAGAACATGAAGATGCTGTCTGAAGAGGAGGTGGACGCTTACGTGGCGGACAACCTTTTCCGGAAGCGCGATCCCCGCTTTGTCGGTGCCGACCGATACAGAGAGAGGCACCGGAAGGAGCGGGCAAAACTGACGGGAGGAAAAAGTGGCCTGTTTTCAACCGCCGACTTTGTTTTCCCCGAGGATCTGAGCCACTGCCTCTGCCCGGCAGGAAAGCGGTTGTATCGGAGCGGCAACAATGTCGCGGTGAGAAATTTTCTGGCCACCAAATTCAAAGGGCCGAAGTCTGCCTGTGTACCCTGCAAGCTCCGCACACAATGCCTGCGGCATCCCGAACGGACGGAAACCAGACAGGTGGCCTACTTCCATGGCCGGTCCGCCAAAGGAAAAGAGACTTTCACCGAAAAGATGAAGCGAAAGATCGACTCCACCGCAGGCCGTGCCCTGTATAGCATGCGGGTTGCCATAGCGGAACCGCCCTTTGCCAATATCTGCCACATCATGAGGTTGGATCGGTTCACCTTGCGGGGCAAAAAGAAGGTGAATATTCAGTGGAACCTGTTCTGCATCGTCCACAACCTGAAAAAAGTAGCGCGATACGGGCCGATTTTTGCGTGATCAGCAGGAAAAAGTTGAAACTGTTTGACAATAAAGCGGGTTCTGGCAAACTGATTGAGCAAGACCGAGGGAACAGACAAGAAAGAAGCTAAAACCAGAACAGATAAACCGGGAAGCCGGATCGGCAGCGGCGAAAAAATCAACCCGTGCTCATTCGGCGAACCCGTTCAAAACGGGTTTTTCTACAAACTCGTTATGCGCCCCGGTCATGCTTGCCACATGTATATGAAATTGACGATCATTACTCATGAATCAATCTAATCTTGACGCCTTGGGCTGGGATAGCTGGTTTGAAGAACAAGCCGGGCTTCATTGCGCCTCGACGGACTCTGTCGCGCGGGTAGTGACAGTGGACCGCGAGCAGTTGCTGCTCCTCAATGAAATTGATTCTTTCCGGGCAAAGCTTTCGGGAAAGTACTTGCATGAATCAGTGTCCTCAGCGGAGTTGCCGTGTGTTGGCGACTGGGTCTGTGTAATAAAGTCCGAGGCTGATCAATTCGGGCAGGTTCACGGAATTCTGGAGCGAAAGACCCACTTGCGTCGCAAGGCGGCAGGAGAATCAGTCAAGTACCAGATGATTGCGGCTAATATCGATTTCGTCATCATCGTGCAGTCCTGTCACTATGACTTCAACGTAAAAAGACTGGAACGGTATCTGGTAATGGTGAAGGATGGTGGAGCAATGCCATATATTCTCCTGAACAAGACCGACCTGGTTGACTCTGTAGTTCTGGCGGCCCAGCTTGCTGAAATCTTGAAAGCAGGTATTACCGCTCCCGTGTTCACCTTGAGCAATGTCACGAAAAAAGGGTTTGACGACCTGAAAGCCGTTCTCTCCCCAAGCAAAACCTATTGCTTTGTCGGCTCGTCAGGCGTTGGAAAGAGCACCATTATCAACGGTCTTGTGGGTCATGATGTGCGTGAAACCAAGGGGGTCAGCAGCACTGGAGAGGGACGACATACGACCGTTCGCCGGGAGCTCATAATCCTGGAAAACGGTGCAATGGTCATAGACAACCCAGGCATGCGGGAATTTGCAGTGCTCGGTGCAGAGAGTGGGATTGACGAGAACTATTCGGACATCGTTGAGCTCTCGTCCCAGTGCCGTTTCAGCGACTGCCAGCACACCAATGAGCCAGGCTGTGGTGTTCTTAAGGCGGTGGCGGCCGGGGTAATTGATGCTAAGCATTATGATAACTTCCTCAAGTTGAGGAATGAGTCCGAGTTCTATCAGATGCCATATGCTGAGAAACGCAAGAAAGATAAGGACTTTGGCAAGTTCATAAAGTCTGCCAAGAAAGACCTCGAAGGCGATTAACCTTTACGAGGCGAATAACAATTCGCTGCAGACGCGACGGCCCTGGCGTGCCGCGGCCTGAGCTCAAACATTAAAAATAAGAAAGCAGCGCTCTTATTGCCCTTCCATCAAGCAAGTAAAGCCCCCCACTTTTTCCAAATCAGGGAAGAGCCATCTCATGAAACCCTCTGCCGCAGTGCCTCATAATCGGCCGGGGTGTCCATATCGAGAAAGATCCCTTCATCCTCCACCGGAACCCGTTGCACCCGTGCCGGATCTTTCCTGACAATATCCCGCAAGATGGCGGAAGGTGTCAGTTCGTCAAGAATCGTGCGCGGAAAAAGGGTGGGATGCCCTTGGCGGCCATTGCAGGTGGGGATGATAATCGACTGGGGCGTGGCTTGGTGGGCGGCACAGAGGGCCTGCATGGTGGCTGAAGATACCAGCGGGTGGTCGACCAGGTGAATCAGCACTCCGGTGCAATCCGGCGGCAGCAGAGCCAGCCCGGCGCGGACCGAACCGGCCATATCCCCCTCCGGATCGCGGTTCCAGGCAATGGTGACGGAAAAGGGGGCAATGGCCTCCTGCACCGATTCTCCCCCGGGGCCGAGCACGACCACGATGGGGTGCGCCTGCGTGGCGAGCAGGGCATATAGACTGTGATGGATGACCGGCTTGTCAGCCAGCGGCAGCAATTGCTTGCTTGTGCCCATGCGCCTTGAGAGGCCGGCGGCAAGCAACAGTGCTACGATGCGTGTCTGTGTCTGCATTGGCTCTGCGAACCTGAATCATCTGGGCCACCACACTGACCGCAATTTCCTCGGGCGTTTCCGCGCCGATATCGAGCCCGGCCGGGGAAACAACCCGGCTGATCGCCTGCGGCGCAAGCCCCTCCCCCAGTAAAAACTCTTCCATGGCCTTACGTTTTCGGTTGCTGCCCAGCACCGCTATGTGGCAGGCGGGAGTGTTCAGCGCCGCTTGCACGGCAAGAAAATCCTGTTGGTGATCGCTGGTGCAGATAAAAAAATAGGTGCTGGCATCGGCGCGGGCAAGAAGTTCCGCCCGGTTGTCGGCTTCGTCGATAAGGCTCACCAGAAAACCGGCCCGCCCTGCAACCTCACCCATGGCGAGGCCGACATGACCATCGCCGATGACGATGCAATGCGGGGCTGCGACCAGCGGTTCGAGATAGACTGTCACGTCGCCTCCGCAGACACCGCCATGCGCCTCGGTAAGACTGAAGGCCATGGTGCGGGGGGTATTGCGTTGCAAAACTTCACCCGCGGCAACAATGACATCGGCCTCGGTCTTGCCCCCGCCGATGGTGCCGCTGATGGAGCCATCACCATAGACCAGCATTTTGGCTCCGGCCTTGCGGGGCGAAGAACCGCTGGTCTCGATCACCGTGACCAGCACTGCGGGCTGCCGCGCCTTTTTCAAGCGAATGATCTCTTCGTAAAACGCCAGTTCATCCATACCTGCTCCCTACTTTTTCTTTTTCTTGCCGGCTTTGGGTGCAGCACCAGGGGCTTTTGGCGGAGGGGCAGGCGGGGCCAGATTCAACGGCAGGGACCGCAACCGCATCTTGGTGGCGGCAAAAACCGCGTTGGCAATGGCCGGGGCAATGGGCGGCACTCCGGGCTCTCCGATACCGCCCGGTTTTTCCTTGCTCGGCATGATATGCACTTCCACCTTTGGCATCTCAACCATGCGCGGCATCGGGTAATCATGGAAATTACTCTGCTCCACCCGGCCGTTTTTAAAAGTAATGGCATCGTGGAGCGCCGCAGCCATGCCGAAGTAGATGGCAGATTGCATCTGGGCCACGATGGTGTCCGGGTTGACGGTCTGGCCGCAATCCACCGCGCAGACCACCCGCAACACCTTGATCTTGTTGTCTTCCACAATCACTTCGGCCACCTGGGCCACTATGGTGCCAAAGGATTCATGGATGGCCAACCCTTGCGCCCTGCCCTGCTCGGGTTTTCCCCAACCAGCCTTTTCGGCCAACAGGTCGAGCAAGGCAATCTGGCGCGGATGCTCAACCAGGAGCTGCTTGCGAAAGGCAAGCGAGTCCTGCCCTGCGTCGTTGGCCAGTTCGTCGATGAAGCATTCCTTGACAAAAGCGGTGAAGGAATGACCCACCGAGCGCCACCACAGCACCGGCACCCCTGCAGGGGCCATCTGGTATTCGACCTGCAGGTTGGGCACCGCGTAGCTGAGATCAATGATCCCCTCCACCGCGGTATGGTCAACGCCATCCTTCATCAACGCTTCCTCGAAAGGAGTGCCCTTGACAATGGACTGGCAGACGATGCGCTGCTCCCATGCCGACGGAAGTTTGTCTTCGCCAATAGCGGCACGCACCGTATGGTAGGCGCGGGGCCGGTAATAGCCGCCGCGAATGTCGTCTTCCCTGGTCCACACCACCTTGACCGGCACCTGCATTGCCTTGGAAACCTGCACCGCCTCGCGAACAAAATGGCTGTCGCCAACCGCACGCCGGCCAAACCCACCGCCAAGGAAGGTGGTGTGCAGCGTGATCTTTTCCGGAGGCAAGCCGGTTACCTCGGCTGCGGCATTGCGATCCAGGGTCTGCATCTGGGTGCCCACCCAGATCTCGCAGCTGTCGGCACGGACATCGGCCACGCAGTTCAGGGGCTCCATGGGCGCATGGGCGAGATAGGGCATCTCGTAGACCGCCTCGATCTTTTTGGCCGCTGCACCAAGGGTTGCCGCGGCATCCCCGCGACTGGCACCAACCAGCCCTGGTTTTTGCGCCAGGGCAGCATATTCCTTGCCCTGGGTTGCGCTGTCGAGCTTGGCAAGCGGACCTTCGTCCCACATTATCTTGAGGGCATCGCGCCCAAGTTTCGCAGCCCAAAAACTCTCCGCCACCACCGCCACGCCGGAATCAACCTGCACCACTTCTTTCACCCCGGGCACCGCCTTGGCCGACTCAGCATCGAATGATTTCACGGTGGCGCCGAAAACCGGCGGTCGGGCAATCACAGCGGTGAGCAGATTGGGCCGTTTGACGTCGATGCCGAACTCGGCGGTGCCATTGACCTTGGCCGGGGTATCGAGCCGAGGACGCGACTTGCCGATAATTCTAAAGTTTGCGGCCGGCTTGAGCGGGACCTGCGTGGGCGGCTGCAGCATGGCTGCGGCGCCGACCAGGGTTCCGTAGGAAAAGCTCTTCTCGCCTTTGGGATGGATAACCCTGCCAACCAGGGCCTTGCAGGATTCAGGCGGCACTTTCCAAATCTGGGCCGCGGCCTGGATCAGCATCATACGGCCTGAAGCTCCGGCGGTGCGCAACTGATCAAAAGTCGAGCGGATGCTGGTGCTGCCGCCGGTGCCCTGGAGATTGCCCCACTGGGTATGGTTGTATTCCGGGGCCACGGGCGCGGCCTCGATCCGAATATTCTGCCAATCCACCTCCAGCTCTTCGGCGATCAACATGGGCAGCGAGGTATACACCCCCTGGCCCATTTCCGATTTATTGATGAAAAAGGTTACGGTGTTGTCCGGCGCGATCCGGATGAAGGCATTGGGTTTAAAGGGCCCGCTGGCCGGGGGAATAACCTCTTTTTTCTGGCAGCCGGGCAGGTAAAAGCCGATCACCAGACCGGTACCGAGCAACGCCCCGTTTTTGCAAAAATCCCGCCGACTGCAGTTGAATATCTGGCTCATGGCGTCCCTCCTTTAGCCGAAGCCTTGGCGGCGCGATGGATGGCGGTGCGGATGCGCGGGTACGTGCCGCAGCGGCAGATACCGGTCATCTCATTGTCGATATCCGCGTCAAGCGGTTCCGGGAACTTGGCCAGGAAGGCCGCGGCCTGCATGATCTGACCGGGCTGGCAGTAGCCGCACTGCACCACCTCTTCGGCCACCCAGGCAGCCTTTACCGGGTGCTTCTCCGGCAGCCCCTCGATGGTGGTGATCTTTTTGTCCACCGCTTCCTGCACCAACACCTGGCAGGATCGCACTGCCTCGTCATTAATATGCACGGTGCAGGCCCCGCATTCGCCGATGCCGCAACTGTATTTGGTACCGGTAAGCTGGAGCTGATCGCGCAGCACCCACAAGAGCGGGGTGTCGGGAGCAACGTCCACCTCGAAGATTTTATCGTTGACGGTGAGTGTGATCATGGCAATCCCCTCGGAAAGTTAAGGAAGCAAGAAGTGCTGCCGGCCAGGAACGGATGGCGGATGCCGCCGCTCCCATACCTGCGGAACATGCATAACTGTATCAGGTTACGTGCCCCATCCTAACTCTGTCAAGAGGCTGAACAGAAAAAAAATGGGCGCTGTTGCCCGGGAAAAAACCCTAAGAATGGGCGCTTGCCGCGCTGCCCGGTGTTTAAGTACTTGCCAAACAGGGTACAAATAACCGATTATATGGGATACGAAAAAACGAAACAGCCGTT
>VMSS01000165.1 GCA_013791995.1 Desulfurivibrio sp.
GGAGTTGGGCGAGGTCAAAGTGGAGATGACGGTGCGCGATAATCAGGTGGCGGTTTCCTTTGTCATGGAAAATACCAGGGTGAAAGAGGTGATGGAAAGTAACCTGGAACAGTTCAGGGAAAACATGGAAAAGCAGGGGTTCGCCCTTGGCGAATGCATGGTGTCCTTAAACAAAGACACGGACAGTAACGAATCCTGGCAGCAGTTTCAGGCGGCTTCTCTGGAAAAGGGAGCGACCCCTCGTCGGACAACCCTGGCGGATTTGCCCGCTGATATTCTCTATCAACGGGTGCAGCCTGGAAATGGCCGTGAAAACGGCGTTGATCTGTTTGCCTGAAAAAAGAAAGAGGATAAAACAATGGCTACCACCGCAAGCACCATTTCGGCTTTGCCCACCCAGGACACCACGACCGTGAATACCGTGGGCAAGTCCACCTTGGATCGTAATGATTTTATGACCCTGTTCATCACTCAGATGCAGCACCAGGACCCGCTTGAGCCCATGGACAGTACGGATATGGCCTCGCAACTCGCCCAGTTTTCCAACATGGAAGCCACCATGAAGATGTCCGACAACCTGGAAAAACTGCTTGGATATCAGGTTTCGCAGAATAATCTCCAGCTTCTGACCCTGATCGGCAAGGAAGTACAGGCGTATGGAAACACCATAGGTGTGGTGGCTGGCCAGGTGACTCCAACCCAGTATGTTCTGGCTGATGCCGCTGATTCCTGCCGGGTAGAGGTGTATGATACGGCAGGCCGCATGGTGGACACCGTGGAGCTGGGATATGCAGCCTCGGGTGCACATGCTTTGACTTGGGATGCGACAACGCCTAACGGCGACGTTGTTGCCGATGGTCAGTATACCTACAACGTAGTGGCGATGACCGCGCTGGGGCAAACGGTCGGTGTTGATTACCGGACAACCGGCAAGGTTACCGGGGTGAATTTTGACGGTGCTACGGCCCAGGTAACCGTGGATAAATTTATAGCGTTGAATGTTGCAGATATCCTGGTGGTGAAGTGAGACCCTTGAAAATTACAAAGCACGAAAAAAGGAGATAGGACATGGGCGTATCCAGTTCGTTGTATGCAAGTATCAGTGGTCTCAGCACCATGGGCAACGCCATGAGCGTTTTGGGTGATAACGTTTCCAACGTGAACACCATTGCCTTCAAATCCAGCCGGGCGACTTTTCAGGATGTTTTGTCCCAGAGCGTGGCCACCGCCGCTGGCGCGGCCCAGGTCGGTCGCGGTGTGACCATGACCACCATCGATGGCATTTTTGCCCAGGGCTCTTTTGAGTCCACCTCCACTGCCACCGATCTGGCCATTGGCGGCCAGGGTTTCTTCATGCTCCGGGCCTCGGGCAGTGCTGAGGCGGACATGTACACCCGGGCCGGGGAATTCCGTTTCGACAAGGAAGGGTATCTGGTCAATCCCACCGGCAACTTTGTCCAGGGTTGGACCTTGGACACCACCTCCGGCGAGCGACAGGGCACCATCGGCGATATCAATATCGGCAAGACCACTCCGCCGGTTGCGACCACCAGTATCCAGGTCATTGCCAACGTGGATTCCCGGAAAAACAACGAGACCACCGAGCTTCGTTTGTATGATGCCTGGAATGGCACGAATCCCGCGCTGCCGGTACCTGTTTCCCCCATCGATGCCAATGCCTATGAATACACTACCGCCATCAAGGTCTATGATTCAGTGGGCGCAAGCCATGATCTCACTGTGTATTTCGATCGAACCAGCAAGGACAACCAGTGGGAGTTTTTGGTAACCTGTGAGCCTGGTGAAGACCAGCGAGTGTTGTCCACAGGGCGTGACGCCGCCGGCGCCCTGGACGGCAGCAACGACGAGGCTTCCATCTATACCCCGGACACCGCCTACAATTATTTGAGGCACAAGGGCGCGGGCGCCCTGCTCTATGGGGTGATCGACTTTTCCACTTCCGGCGCCATCAACAATATGTCCGCCTGGAACGTGCCGCCCGATGGCGCTGTTGACCCGGCTCAGGATACCAATCGCCTTTTTTTGAGCAATACTGAGCAGTACTACTCATTTGCCGCTAATTTCACCGGTGCGCAAACCAACCAGCAGGTAGCCCTGAATCTCGGCGCCAAGTATAGCGGTCAGTCCACCGAGGTCAGCCAGGTTCTGGTCACTAACGGCGCCGCCTATTCCAGCGCAGGACAATCAACGCCAATTACCAAGGAAACCCTGTGGAGCACGGTGTATGACAGTGCCGGGACATTGGTTACACCGGGAGCTGTGGTGACCTTTGGCGGTTATAATCATGTCGGGGCAGTGGTTGCTCCCACAACTTATACAATTACCGCCGGTGGCAAGGTGCAGAATTTGCTGGACGCCATGGATACGGCTTTTGGTTCTACCTGCACCATTGATGCGGCTGGCAAGATCAGGATGAGCGATGATACCGGTGGCCCCAGCGGCATGGCTGTGACCAGTTTTGGTTTTTCTGCCGGGACAAATCCTTTTGGACTCACGGACCTGGCCTCCAACACCTTTAATGTCGCTACTTCGAAACGGCAGGCAGTTTCACCGGCTCGAGCTGTGACCAGTTCCGGCGGTACAACCCCGATTACCTCCAGCACTCCCTTGACCAGCGTATTTGATACTAAGGGGGTGCCTTCTGCTCTTTTGGTCGGGGATATTATTGCTTTTACCGGAACGCGTGGCGACAGTACCGCGGTTACAGCAGCACCTTTTACAGTGGGAACCAGTTTCGGCGCCCCGCTCACCGCCGCGAACAGCCCTCCCACCATGCAGGATTTGCTCTCCTGGCTGGAAGAGCAGTTTGATGCCGAGGCCACCATTGATGGCGCGGGCCGTTTGGTGCTCACCGACCGACGGGCCGATGAGTCCGGCGGGTATCAAAGTGTATTGAGTATTACCGATATTTCAACCCCAGCTTCAGGCACCCGGCCTTTCTCTGTGCTTGCAACAGACGATTTCACTTCCGTACTTTCCGATACGACCAACGAGGATGGCAGCCGGACCGGTGGCACGGAGTCTATTAATTTCAGTACCGAAGCGCTTTCCACCACCCAGTACGCCAACAGCTCCACCACCATCTTCCAGGATCAGAACGGATTTGCCGCGGGCTTTTTGCAGTCGGTTTCCGTGGATACCAGCGGGGTCATTACCGGCAACTACTCCAACGGACAGGTTCTCGAAAGAGCGCAGGTGGCTCTGGCCAGTTTCAACAACCTGGCAGGGCTTCGCAAGGAGGGCGGTAATGTCTTTCGGGAAACCACCGCATCAGGCGCGCCCATAACCGGTCCGCCGGAAACCAACGGCCTGGGTTCCATCTCGCCCAACTCGCTGGAGCAGTCCAACGTTGATCTGGGGGCTGAGTTTGTTAAACTGATCACCACCCAGCGCGGCTTCCAGGCAAACTCTAAGATTATCACCACCACCGATGAGATGTTGGCGGATCTGATCAACATCAAGCGGTAAGCCGTTCATCGGCATAAGGGACCGTAGCGAATGATTTCGCAACGGTCCCTAAATTTTCAGCGCAAGTCTCCTGCTTGGGCCGGCGGTTCGGAAGATGTTTCCGGACCGCCGGTTTTTTTTGGTGCTTTCATCAGGTTGATGGGCGGGGATATACTGTGAGAGGGTGCTTCGACAGGCTCAGCATGAACGGAAGTTATCAAGGAGCATTTCTCGTTCGTGTTGAGCCCTTCGGCACGATCAGGGCAGCGCTGTCGAAGCATTTTTTGAGAGGCTGTCACGGCTGGACCTGGACAACTAAAAGAATCAGTTCAGGAACTCGTCGAAGATTGCAAAGGCCTTGTTGACCACCGGTACCGAAGGTGGTAGGCCGAGATAGGATTTGCCGGTAATTTCCTGGGCCACCAGTTCGTTGCTCGCGGGCAAAAGGCCGCCCAAGGGCAAATCGGTGGACTCCACCGTCTCCTTGATTTTGGCCAGCAATTCCGCACTGGCCGGTTCCGGCATCCGATTGACGATGAGGCATTTTTTCTTGATGTTGATGGCCAGCGGGCCGGTGAGTTCGGCAATCCGTTTGGCGGTCATGATTCCTCGGGCTGAAGGGTCGGAAACCACGATAAGGTAGTCGATGTCGCGCAGATTCATGCGGCTTAAGTGCTCCATGCCCGCTTCATTGTCCACCACGATGTATTTGTAGTTGTCTGCCAGATGATCCATGGTCATGGCCAGGTGCTGGTTGGCTGCGCAATAGCAGCCGGGGCCGTCGGGCTGGCCCATGGCCATAAGGTCGAAGCCGCTTGCCTCCACCAGGGACTGGTGCACCTTCATCTCCATGTACTGGTCCCGGGTCATGTTGGGCGGCATGTCGCCCTTGAGTTCCTTTCTGATCTGACCGATGGTGGTGGTAACCTGTAAACCCAGAAGCTCGTTGAGATTGGCGTTGGCATCGGCATCCACGGCGAGGATGGGGGTCATGCCTTTTTCGGTCAGGTATTTGATGAGCAGGGCGGAAATAGTGGTCTTGCCGACCCCTCCTTTTCCAGCCAGGGCAATAATCTTGGGCATGTGTTTTCTCCTGTATACAACGAATGGTTCATTGGGTTTGCAATGTGCAGCCAACTTGGAATGTGTGCAGCCCTTCGACAGGCTCAGGGCGAACGACCAATCGATTGCTTTCCGTTCGCCCTGAGCCTGTCGAAGGGTATGTCCTGCATGCCGTAGCGTTGGTTATTTCCTTTTCAAGTGAACCTATTCAATATAGGAACCAAGCCGGTGAATGTCAAAGATAAAGCCTGCCCGTGAGGCGAACCTCCCGAAATCCCGGCGATTTTACCCTTGCAACTTGCGGGTGAGCTGGTATGTTTGTCTGCTTGACCTCAGTCCTTACGATAGAGACCTTAAGTCCTTAAAATAGATGGAGATCACCCATGGATTATCGGGCGACACTGAACCTGCCCCAAACCGATTTTAAAATGAAGGCCAACATGTCCCAAAGGGAACCGGAGGTTCTCAAGGCCTGGGAGGAGTCCAATCTCTACGCCAAGGTACAGGAGCAGACCGCAGGCAGGCCCCTCTATATTTTGCACGATGGCCCCCCCTATGCCAACGGCCATATCCACATGGGCCACGCCTTGAATAAGATCCTTAAGGATATCATCCTCAAAGCCAGACGCATGGCGGGTTTTCATTGCCCCTATGTGCCGGGTTGGGATTGCCACGGGTTGCCCATCGAACTTAACGTGGACAAAGATCTTGGTCCGAAGAAAAAGGAAATCAGCAAGCTGGCCTTCCGGGGTGCCTGCCGAAATTATGCCGGGAAATGGGTCAAGAAGCAAAAAGATGAGTTTAAGCGTCTCGGGGTGTTGGGCGACTGGGATGCCCCGTATCTGACCATAGATTATAAGTACGAGGCGAGCATTGCCCGCGAGTTCAATCGGTTTCTCCTCTCCGGTGCGGTGACCCGCAGCAAGAAGCCGGTGCATTGGTGCTCTTCCTGTCGAACCGCCTTGGCCGAGGCCGAGGTTGAGTATTACGACCACACCTCGCCCTCCATCTATGTGAAGTTCCCGGTGGCCGAGGATCTGGGCGCGGTTATTCCCGCCCTTGCCAATGAGAAGGTCTCGGCCGTGATCTGGACCACCACCCCCTGGACTCTGCCGGCCAACCTGGGTGTGGCCTTTCATCCGGATTATCCCTATGCTGCGGTGCGGGTGGGTGGCGAAGTGCTGATCCTGGCCGAGGGGTTGGTGGAACAGGCCTTGGCCGCGTGGGGTATCAGTGAATACGAGATCCTCGCCACTTTTTCCGCCAAGCTGTTGGAAGGCAAGAAATGCAAGCACCCCTTTCTGGAGCGCGAGTCGCTCATGGTTCTGGCCCATTACGTGACCCTGGACACCGGCACCGGCTGCGTGCACACCGCCCCGGGACACGGCCGGGAAGATTACATGACCGGGCTGAACTACAATCTGCCGGTGCTTTCACCGGTGGGCAACGACGGCCGCTTCACCGAGGAGGCAGGTCCCTATGCCGGACTCTTCATTTTCGAAGCCAACCCGCAGATTACAGCGGATATGGCGGAGCAGGGATCGCTCATCAAGGAGACCAAGCTTTCCCACAGTTATCCCCATTGCTGGCGCTGCAAAAAACCGGTGATTTTCAGGGCCACCGAGCAGTGGTTCATCTCCATGGAGGCCAACGACCTGCGCGACAAGGCCTTGGCCGCGATCAAGGAC
>VMSS01000259.1 GCA_013791995.1 Desulfurivibrio sp.
ATTCAGCTTTTTTTCCAGAAAGAGAAAGCTATTTTTCGCCGTGTGTCACAACGGGGACGCGCCCTATGCCCAAAAAAATTCTGGCGGTGGACAACCATCCGCTTATCCTCGAGCTTATTTCCAGTTTTCTGGAAAAGGAAGGACACGAGGTGCGCGGCGCTCAGGACGGCCTTTCAGCCCTTGCTGTCCTTGAGGATTTTGTCCCGGACATCATGTTTGTCGATCTGGTCATGCCCAATATCAGCGGGGACAAGCTCTGCCGCATTGTCCGCAGCATGCCCCATCTGAGTGGGGTCTTTATTGTAATTCTTTCCGCCATTGCCAGCGAAGGCGAAACCGATTTTTTTTCCTACGGAGCCGATGCCTGCATTGCCAAGGGCTCGGTCAAGAACATCTTTCTCCATGTGCAAGAACTCATAGCGAAATCCGACAAATGGCCGGCACGTACGTGGGAGTCACGGATTTTCGGGCTTGACGGCATCTATCAGCGTGAAGTCACCAAAGAATTGTTGCGTTCGCAAAAACATCTCGAACTGGTTCTTGACCACATGTCCGAAGGCGTCGTTCATTTTACCCGTTCGCAAAAGATTATCTATGTGAATGCCAGCGCCATCGCCTTGTTTGGTCAGCCCGAAGAAAAACTTCTGGGGGTGAATTTTTTCTCCCTTTTTCAGGAGCCTTTTGTCTCTGCACTACGCCTGCTTGTCGATCAGGTTAAACAGCACCCTGTGTGTGCCGGTGAGGATGAGGAAATTTTTCTTGGCAAAAAGCGATTATTGCTCAATTTTCTTTCCATCCCGGAAGACGAAAGCGATGCGACCCTTGCCCTTGTTCGCGACATCACCAAAATCAAAGAAGATGAAACACGATTGCGGGAGCATGGTAAGCATCTCTCCATCCTTGTTGAAGAGCGGACTGACAGTCTGACAAAAACAAATGCACAACTGAACAAAGAGATCGTCGAGCGCATAAAGGCGGAAAAGGACTTGGCCAGGGCACACCGGCGCCTGCTCAACGTGCTCGATAGCCTAGATACGATCATATATGTGGTCAACATGTCCAGCTATGAGATTCTATTTATGAATCGTCAGGCACGGGAGATCTTCGGGGATGGCACCGGTAGGAAATGTTGGACAGTCATGCAGTGCGGGCAGGATGGCCCCTGTGCTTTCTGCAGCAACGAAAAGGTGGCGGCTCTGAAAGAGGCCAAGCAAAATTCTGGCGGTGAAGCTGGCGGTGCATATGTCTGGGAAAATCATAACACGGTAAGTCTTCGCTGGTATGAGCATCGTGATCGGGTCATCAAGTGGATGGGTGATATTCCGGCAAAACTCAGTATCGCCTCTGATATTACGGAACGCAAAAACGACGAAACACGTGAGCGGGAAGCACGGGACCTGCTGGAACTTCGGGTCAGCCAGCGCACGCTTGAGATGGAAAAGATTCATCGCCAACTGTTGCATGCGGAAAAACTCAATGCAGTCGGCAAGTTGGCCGCCTCCATCGCCCATGAATTTAATAATCCGATCTGCGGCATTCGCAATGTGCTGGACGGCTTGAAGCGACGGACCACGCTTGAAGGCGAGGATCTCCAGATGGTCGACCTCGCCATCCGGGAGTGCGGGCGTATCGCCAGGCTTACCAAGGACTTGCAGAGTTATAATCGACCTACCACCGGAATTGAGACGCAGGTGGATGTGCATGCCGCCCTGGAGGATATTCTCTTGCTCTGCCGAAAAAACCTGACAAATAAGGGGATTTCCCTGGTCAAGGATTTCACTGTGTCATTGCCGGAAATACAGGCGGTGGAGGATCAGCTCAAGCAGGTTTTTCTCAATCTTCTTACCAATGCCGAGGAGTCTATTTTCACAGAGGCTGGTGGTTTAATAACCGTAAAGACCGAGGGACGGAAAGGATATATTGCGGTGCAGTTTCAGGACAACGGTCAGGGAATTGTCCCGGAGGATCAGGAAAGAATTTTCGAGCCGTTTTTTTCCACAAAATCAGCGGCCAAGGGCACTGGGCTTGGCCTGTCGGTAAGTTACGGCATCGTCAGCAGGCATGGCGGAACAATCGAGGTGGAGAGCACGCCCGGCATCGGCTCCACATTCACGGTTCTTTTACCTGTCGGAGGGCGGACATGATGGCAGAATCCGTTACATGGCGAAAGAACATCCTCCTGGTCGATGATGAAGAACTCATCCGACGTACCCTGCAACGGGATATCGAGGAAATGGGCTATGGCGCCACCGCTGTCGCCGATGGGGAAACAGCTCTTGGTGCCCTGCACGAGCTCCATTACGATCTGGTGCTTACCGACCTGCGCATGGAAGGGATTTCCGGGTTGGAAGTACTGACCGGGGCAAAGTCGAGAAATTCTGATATCGGGGTGATCATTCTTACGGGATTCGGGGATATCTCTTCCGCCATTGAGGCCTTGCGGAGCGGGGCTGACGATTATCTGCTCAAACCCTATGCCTTTGAGGACCTGGCCTTGCGTCTCCGTAATTGTTTTGAGAAGCAGGAGATGAAAAAGCGGTTAAAGGCCTATGAAGATATCCTTTCCATCTGCTCGGTGTGTAAAAAAATCAGAAACGATAAAGGGAAAGAGCCGGGCGCCGGGGAATGGGTGAGTATCGATGCATACATGCGCAAGGAAGCAGGTTTGCGCATGTCGCATGGCTATTGCCCTGACTGTTACGGGGAGTTCATGAGAGAAATGGAGACATTCAAGCCTGAACACAAGAAATAAAGATATTCATAATGCACTGCGCTGACAGCGTCGCTCTTCCAGCTTCGTATCATTTTATTCCCGTATTTTTTCCGTATTGTGATTTGTGTCTGCAATGTGATAGGTTTTGCATTTTGCCAATCATGCCAATGGGAAATTATATGAGTGAAAAGAAAACCACCATGGCCTCGCTCTGCGAACGGGAGCATGCCTGCCGAGGGGAACATAGCTATTGCCGTCCTGCATTGCCCATTGATGGCGATAATTTTTATTTTGTTGGCCATCAAGGTGATGAAGAGTGCCCGTACAAGAAAAAATACGGGAGCCTGCATACCTGTGATTGTCCGGTACGGGTTGAGATGTATCAGCGTTATAAAATCTGAGCTATACCCAGTAACATCCGGTCCGAACTTCCCCTGAAGTCCAAATACGATTTCCCCATAATCCTCGCATTGTTTTATTGATCCGCTTACGCTTTACCCCCCTTGTTCTTGAAGGCTGCGACAGACATCCTCCTTCCATTGTTCGATCTGTTCGAGGTAGGGCCCCACCGGAGAGTCCATTCCGCACACCGTGCAGAGTACCGATGCCTTATGTCAGCGACCGGAAAGAACTGCATTTCCCCCGCAGAAGAGGCAGGTGAGATGTATATCCGGGTAATCGGCTGTCGAGGCGGTCATATGTGTTTTGGGTTGGCGCATAGTGCAAACAAAGTACGTCAGCCCCCTGAAAAAACCAATATAATTTTCCCCATGCTTCAGGGGCGCGGCTCGATCGTCTCAGGCCGTGAAAAATCACTTTGCAAGGGACTGGTGAGCGTGCTAGTCTAGCCATGCTTTTGTCACGGGAGATGTGGTACTCCGCTTTCGAATCATCGGCAAATCCTTTTCCGCTCCCACGCGTTATCTGGGAAAATCTGAGATGACAGAAACCATTCAAAAAAAAACCCGTATCTATATTCTGGATGACGAAGTCGTTACAGTGCGACGCCTTGTTCAGGCTCTCGGTAAGGATGGGTATGCGGTGGAAGGATTTGTTTCCGCCGCCGATGCGATGTCGCGTTTTTCGGAAATTCCCGCGGATATCCTGGTCACGGATGTGCGGCTCAATGATGCGGATGGACTTGATATTTTGCAGCGGATCACCGTCTTGGCTCCGGCAACCAAGGTCATCATGATGACCGGTTATGCCTCGGTGGACCATGCCGTTCGGGCCATGAAGGCCGGCGCATACCATTACCTGGCCAAGCCATTTCGTCTTGAGGAGCTTCGCAACGCTGTGCGTGATGCCCTGCAGGATACAGTGACGACTGGGACCAGGGACCTTGAATCCGATTTTACCGGCTGTTTTTCCGGGATAATCGGCAGCTCTCCAGCCATGCAGGAGATATTTGAAACCATCCGCCAAATTGCGCCGCTCAACTGCAATGTGCTCATCCAAGGAGAAAGCGGCACCGGCAAGGAACTCGTCGCTAAAGCCCTCCACAATTGCAGCGGCCGGGGAAAGCATCCCTTTATCCCTTTCAATTGCGGGGCATTCAGTGAAGAGTTGGTAGCAAATGAGCTTTTCGGTCATGAAAAAGGAGCTTTTACCGGCGCGGTAAGCACCAAAATGGGTCTTCTCGAGGCGGCTAACGGCGGCACAGTTTTTCTCGATGAAGTTGGCGAGATGCCTATCCACATGCAGATCAAGCTGTTGCGGGTAATTCAGGAACGAACCCTGCTGAGAGTTGGCGGCGTTGCTCCGGTTGGCATTAATGTTCGGCTCATCGCGGCAACCAACCGCGATATCGAGAAGATGATCACCGCAGGCGAGTTCCGTCAGGATCTTTTTTACCGACTGAAGGTGGTGATGATCAATATCCCGCCACTGCGCAAACGGAAGGAGGACATCCCGCTGCTCGTTGAGCATTTTGTCGCCCTCATCGCAACGCAGTTCGGAAAGCCCGTGCCGGAAATAGCCGATGATTTTCAGGAGGCGCTTTCTTCGTATACATTCCCCGGCAACGTCAGAGAGCTTCAGAATATCGTGGAGCGTGCGGTGGCCCTTTCCCGGGAAGCTGTTCTCACTGCAAGAGATCTCCCCCCGGATATTTTTTTTGCGGAAATCCAACCTCCTGTGCCGGAAAAAAATGCCAGCCATTTGAGAGCGTTGGAGCAGGAACACATCACCGAAGTGTATCGTCGCACCGGCTTTAACCAGACGGAGACCGCACGTCTGCTTGGCATTTCCCGCACCACTTTGTGGCGGCGCCTCAAGGATCTTAATCTGTTTTCCGAAAAATAGTTGCCTCCCGCCTGAACTTTCTTTGGCATCCTTCCGTGCTGTTTCATTCGGAAACAGTTGTTTCATATCTAAAAAAACCACAAATACAATATGTTGCGAAGCGAGTGTTTCAATAGTGAACAGTCGCCGTATCCTTACTGTTCCTGGGAATCACATAAAAGCACACAAAAACAGCAAGATGGTTTTGCTGGCATGGTTAGTGCATAATGCCACGGTAAAGATTGCCACGTAAGGCATCCGAGGAGCGTTCATGAAATCAGGTATCGCACTCCTTCTGACCGGCGCCAGCGTTGATCTTACCGCCACCATTCATGCTGTTGAACTCGCTCGGCGAACCACGGGAATCCTGCATACCGTCAGCAAGGCAAGCAGAAAGTATGGCGGAAAGAGCTCTTCCTTTGAAGAGACTTCGGAACAATATGTTTCCCTAGCAACCAGGATTGGCAATCAGCAAGGAATAAGAACTCATACGCATATTTTGGAAAGATTGACGGGGCAGCCGCTGATCCGTTTTCTTTGCGCCCAGCGAATTTTTTGTCTTGTTCTTGGGGTTAATGACCGCAAAGGCTTTGAACGAAAGACCGTCTGGGTGAATTTGCTTCGCAAGCAACTTCAGACCAGCGTAAACTGGTATCTGCCGGACCTGTGGTCTGTTATCATGACTCCATGGGATGCGGTAACTCTTGGGCGCGCTATTGCAGAGGCTAACAGCCGGTTCCAGACTTTCAGGCCCGGGGAATTTTCTCCGGATGGAGGCGAGGGGATCGATATTTTTTCAACGGTATTGCAGCACAACAAGAAAGAGTAAAGGAGGAAGAAGATGTACATGTATCTACCAATAGCCCTCACCAGCGTCAATTATCTGGTGGTGATGGGGCTGGGGTTGGGGGTCGGGCTGTTGTCCGGTCTCTTTGGTGTGGGCGGCGGGTTTCTCATGACCCCGCTCCTGATGATGATTGGCATACCGCCGACAATTGCGGCGGCGACGGATGCCAATCAGATCGTGGCGGCATCCGCTTCCGGGACCTTTTCCCATTGGCGTCTCGGTAACGTGGATTTCAAGATGGGCTTTTATCTGCTGATCGGTGGTTTTTTCGGAGGAGCAGGCGGGGTTCAGGTGATAAAAATCCTGCGAGCCACCGGCGGCGCGGATTTCATGATCAAAATGACCTATGTGATCATGCTGGGACTGGTTGGTAGCTTCATGTTCGTCGAAAGCCTGCACGCCATGCGGAAAACCAAGAAAGTCACGACAACAACCGATCAGGTCTCTTCGCCAAAAAAGAAGAAGCGTGGTTTTTTTGCGGCACTGCCTATGCAAATCTATTTTGAGAAGTCCGGGGTTACCCACTCGGCGATTGTTCCGCTTGTCCTTGGTACATTTGTCGGGGTCCTTGCCGCGATCATGGGTGTCGGAGGCGGCTTTCTCATGGTGCCGGTGATGATCTATATGCTGCGGATGCCGATGCATGTTGTAGTGGGAACCAGTCTTTTCCAGATTCTCTTTACCTGCATTGAGGTCACCTATCTTCAAGCCTACTCCAACCACACGGTGGATTTCATGCTGGCACTGCTCCTTCTTGTGGGGTCTGTGTTCGGCGCACAGATAGGCACTGTGCTGGGCAAGAAGCTCCATGGCGAACAGTTGAAGATTTTGCTTTCCATTATCGTGCTTGCGGTTACCGTCAAGATTGTCCTTGAATTGGTAATGGAACCTTCCATTCTGCTTTCTTATGCGGGAGGCCATTAAGATGAAACGTACATTTATGAATCTTTCTCGATATATGTCTCTGGCGGCGGTTGTTCTGCTCGGGCTTGCTCTCCTGCCCGTCCCGGCTGCCCAGGCGCTTACCTGTTCGGTAACCCCGGATATTATTCCTATTACCCTGACCTATCATGGAGCACAGTTGTCGATCAGCGGCCAGAGCGCAAGCGGTGATGACTTGATCGTCACCGTCACCAGCGAACCGGCTGATACTGCCCTGAAATACAAAGAAAAGGTCGGTGGTTTGGTCTGGATGAAAAAGGGGACCCTTGAGTTTAAGGATACGCCCCGTATTTACATGGTGTACAGCACCGACGAACTCAGCCGTATCCTGAGCGCTGCGGAACTCAATCATAATCTCCTCGGTTATGAGGCACTCCGCACACATATCCGGATTGAAGACAGTGACGGAAATCCGGCGGACGCGAAATGGTTCGATGAATATCTCAAGTTCAAAAAAGAGGAAAAAGTATACGACATCCAGGAAGGGCGAGTTGTCCGGCAGCATGGAGAGGAGGGCAATACCTTTCAGGTTGACGTCGACTGGCCGTATCAGGCGCCTCCGGGGGTATATACGGTTGAGGTGCTTGCCGCCAGAGACGGCAAGATGGTCGACCGTTCCTCGACCACCTTTGAGGTCAAAAGTGTCGGGATAACGGCATTTCTTTCAAAAATGGCCTTTGATCAGGCTGGTTTGTATGGAATAATGGCAGTTGTCGTCGCGTTGTTCGCGGGGTTGGCCGTTGGCGCTATTTTTAAGAAAGGCGGCGGCAGCCACTGATTGTATTTTTTTAGCTTTCTTCCAAGGCGCTGGGCAGATCAGGCTCCCCTTTTCTGCCCAGCGCCGATTCTTTTTTAGGATTGCAGCGCATGGCCCTCCGTGATTTCCTGAAAGAATTTTTCGTCACACGCTGGTTTACGCCCAATGCCTGTCGTCCTCTTCCCCTGGTATTTTCTCAATTCCGCGAAGTCCTCAAGGCAAACAATCAGGCTCTTGAGATAATTGCCGACATGGGTGAAAAATTGAGCGGCGAGTATCTTTTCGATCTCCGCTATGTGGAATCCACGGTTGAGGAGATGATCGTCGCCATGCGTCGTGCCATCGCCGCCATCAATATCTTGACCCAGGACCAATGCGCAGTTCTCCATGAGGTGTTCACTCCCATGGAGTCAAGGGTTCGAGCCATTCTCAATAAAAGGGATGATCGGGAAGGTCCGCCGTTGATCTGGCTTGCCGAGGTCGAGACCCGCCATTGGCCTTTGGTGGGCGGTAAGGCCGCGCATCTTTCCGAGTTGCTGCATAATCCCAGGGTGCGGGTTCCGGAAGGGTTTGTGATCACCACCCGTTTGTTCCATGATTTGCTGGATGCAAATGGGCTGAGGCCGGAATTTGACCGATTTGAGCACCTGCTTTCCGATCACCTTCCCGATGAAGAAGCGGTTGAGGCCTTGCGCCGTCTTTTGCACGAAAAGGTGCTCCGCGCAGAGCCGCCTTCAGGTTTTCTCGAGTCTTTGGCCGATTCACTCCAACGGCTTGCCTCTGTCAGCGAGCCAACTTTTTTTCTGGCGGTTCGAAGCAGCGCCCAGGAAGAGGATATGGATTTCTCCTTTGCCGGGCAGTTTCATTCTGTTTTGCAGGTTCCTCCCCAGGCAGAAGCGGTGTATCGCGCGTATCTTGAAGTGGCGGCCAGTCTGTTTGGCGCAAAGGCTATTCGCTACCGGCGTCAGGTGTTCCCCGAAGGAGGCACCATGTCCATTGCTGCCTGCTGCCAGCATATGATTCCGGCCAGGGCCAGCGGCATTATCTATTCCGTCGATCCCATGGAGCCCGGATCGCAGAACATGGTGGTGGTTGGTGCCTTGGGTCAAGGGCAGGCGGTGGTCGAGGGGCAGGTTCCCACTGATTTTTTCAAAATCGCCAAAGGGGATTCCCTCCAGATTGTTGAACGGGTGATTGCTGCAAAGCATGAATCCCTGCTGCCGACGGGTGAAGCGGATGGCGGGCTTGCCATGCAAGCGGTATCGAACGATCAGGCTGAGGCCCCCTGCCTTGACGATCGGATACTCCTGGAACTGGCATCACTGGCAAACCATTTGGAAACTTTCTTCAAGCGGCCCCAGGACATCGAATGGACCGTGGACCCGCTGGGGACCCTCTACATTCTGCAGTCCAGGCCTTTGCTGATTACGGAGAGCGCAAAGGGAAAGCCCCGTCTTTATGAAAAACTTGAGGGATATGAACTGATTGCGGCGGATGCGGGGCGGGTGGCCCAGCAGGGCATTGGCGCCGGACCAGTCTTTTGGGTTGAAAACCTTGCCGATCTCAAGGATTTCCCCGAGGGCGCGGTACTTATCAGTCACCGCGATTCATCTCAATTTGTTCAGGTTATGCACCAGGCAGCGGCGATTGTCACCGAGGTGGGAACGCCGGCAAGCCACATGGCCACCCTGTGTCGAGAGTTGCGGGTTCCCTGTTTGGTCGGAGTCCCGGAAATCATGGCCAAGGTGACTCCCGGCGAGGAAATAACCGTGGATGCCGAGGATCGCCGAATCTACCGGGGCAGGGTCGTGGAACTCCTCACCTATCAGGCGACAACCAACATGGACTTGCATATGGCGCCCGAATTCAGGATGCTGCGCCGTATCCTCAGAGATGTTTCCCGTTTGAATCTGGTTGATCCGTTGATGCAGGAATTTAAACCGGAAGGCTGCAAAACCTTCCACGATGTGCTGCGCTTCATCCATGAAACCGCGGTGCTTGAGTTGGTTGAACTGGGTCGGGATGACCGCTGCCTGCCCGGCGGTATGGCAAGAGGGTTGGATTTGCCGATTCAGGCTGGCATACTTGCCATCGACATCGGCGGCGGCATTGCCCCGGACGCCCCCCGAGACCTGATTCCTTTTTCCGCCATCCGTTCGATCCCCTTCCGGGCCATCCTCCAGGGCATGCTTTTCCCGGGGGCTTGGCATCAAGAGGCCATGCCGGTGAGCTTCAGGGATATGATGCACAGCATGATGACTACACCGCAGGACACCCTGTCCGGACAATACACCGGGCACAATATCGCCATCATCAGCGAAACCTATGTGAATCTCTGTTTTCGGTTCGGGTACCATTTTAATATCATCGACGCATTCTGCCATGATGTGGAGCGCGACAACCATATTTATTTCCGATTTCTTGGCGGGGCCACCGACATATCCAAACGTTCGCGGCGGGCGACTCTTATCGCCACTATCCTGGAGGCGTTTGATTTCAGCGTCAAAACCAGAGGGGATCTGGTCATTGCCCGAACCGGCAACCTGGTCCAAAGTGAGATGGAGCGTACCTTGGATATTCTTGGTCGCTTGATCGGCTTCACCAGGCAGTTGGATGTGCAAATGACCGACGATCAGGCCGTGGCCCGGTATGCCGAGGCATTTCTCATGGGTGATTACGGTGTTGTCGCCGATAAACGATAGCTTGGAGGTGTAACAAATGAGCGAGACAAACACGCGTCTTCTGGTGGTGGATGACGAACCCATTGTAGGCAAACGGCTTAAGCAGGTTTTCGGCAAGATCGGTTTTGAGGTCGAGACCTATACCGATTCGGCCTCGGCCCTGGCCGCCATTAAGGACAAATCATTTGATATCGTGGTGACCGATCTGAAAATGGAAGGGATCGACGGTATTGAAGTATTGAAACGGGTGCGGGCCATGAATCCCGGAACCCGGGTGATCATCATCACCGGCTACGCTTCTCCGGACACAGCTGAACTGGCGCAGAAACATGGGGTTTTTGCCTTCCTTGCCAAACCTTTTCGGTTGGATGAACTCAAGCAGGTGATTTATCGCGCCGTGGAAACCGATAGGGCCAAAGAATGAACGGTAGCGATCCCGAACCTCAAATTACGCGGGATACAACAGGCAGGGTGGAAGTGGCTTCAGATCGGCCACCCTGCCGGTTTCTTTTCCCTGGAATCCGGTCCATCCGCGGAAAACTTCTGGTCACGATCTGCATTGTTGCGGGCCTTGGTATCATGGCCACGACAACCGCCACCTATGCATTATGGCGGATGGAAGATAAAATCCGCATTATCGAATCGTTTTATGAGTTGAATCAGAAAGTCCTTGAAATAAGAAGGCATGAAAAAAATTATTTTTTGTTCAATGACCGGAAAGATCTGCTGAACGCCCTCGACTATGTTGATCAGGTCAGAGCTTCCATTGTCGCGGTGAGGGCGGTTCTGCTTGAAAACCAGGTCGAGTTGGAATCCTTGTACAACAAGGAGCTTGGCCAGTATGAAGCTATTTCCCGCCACCTTTTGCAGGATAATTTGTCCGCAAGAAACAAACAGTCTCTGGAAAATGCCTTGCGCAAGCACGGTCAGGATATCACCAGGATTATTTTCGATATGGATACCAGGGCGCGGGTCCGGGTGGAGCGTGAGGTTGCCGGTTACCAGAAATCAGCGGTCCTGATCCTTGTTTTGGCCGTGGCCCTTGGCGCTGTGCTGATTCTCTACATGATGCGCTGGA
>VMSS01000166.1 GCA_013791995.1 Desulfurivibrio sp.
GGCCGAGCCTGCCACGATTACCCTTTTGGCCCCTGCTTCCAGATGGACCCACCCTCTTTCCGCATGTTTACCGGTACATTCAATAACAAGATCAATACCCAGATCACCCCAGCACAATTTGGCAGGGTCTTCCTGCTCGAAATACAGTACCCGCTGGCCACCAATAATAAGCGCGTTCTCTCCGTCCGCCTCGACCGTGCACGGGCACTTGCCGTATATGCTGTCGTACTTAAACAGATGCGCACTCTGGGCCGCACTGCCCAAGGTATTGATGGCAACAAGAGCGAGCGTCTCACTGCTTTTCAACAGAATATGCCGGGCAAGCTGACGGCCAATGCGCCCGAAACCGTTTATCGCTACTCGCACCTGCATGATTGACTCTACATCCTCCACGCGGACATTTTGGCCCACAGGTATAAAAAAAATCCGAAGTTACCGCCTGTTAATAAAGCAGTAACTCCGGATGCGAAAGTTATTTTTTACAAAAACTATTATTGTTGACCGGGCTCAAGGCTCTTTGCCCTGCCCGTCAAAAACTTCCAGCCCTTGTCCACATCTTTTTGGGCCAGCCCCATCAACTCGTCAAACATCCCAGGATTGGTGAGTTTCAAGGCCCGGTACCTGTTTTCATTCATGGCATAGTCACTGAAAGGCATAGCCGGGGCTTTGGAATCAATGGTCAACGGATTGCCGCCTGCCTCCTCAACCTGCGGATTATACCGATAGAGGGGCCAATGCCCGCATTCAACCGCTTTCTTCTGCTGCTCAAGCCCCTTTGCCATATTGATGCCGTGGTTGATGCAGTGGGAATAGGCGATAATGATCGAGGGGCCATCATAGGCCTCAGCCTCATTAAATGCCTTGACCACCTGAGCCGGATTGGCCCCCATGGCCACCTTGGCCACAAAGACATTACCGTAGGTGGCAAAGATCATGCCGATATCCTTTTTGGCCATGCGTTTGCCGCCGGCGGCGAACTGGGCCGTAGCTGCCCGAGGGGTGGACTTTGACATCTGGCCGCCGGTGTTGGAATAGACCTCGGTATCCATTACCAGAACGTTGACGTTTTCGCCC
>VMSS01000128.1 GCA_013791995.1 Desulfurivibrio sp.
CATGGTGATGCTGAAGAGTTTCCCCACTCTTTCTGAAAATCGCCTGTACTCATATTCTTCCATGCAGAAGGCTTTGACGATCCTGTTGCCCTGGATGGTTTCCTGAAGAATGTTGGCTATCGAGGCGGTGGTGCGCTGACCACTGAAACTGAGTTCGCGGAATTTTTTCCCAAAACGATAAATCGGCACGCTGGCAAGGGGGATGAAGACAAGGGACATCAGGGCAAGTTTCCAATCCTGGTAAAAAATGACGGTGAGCAGCCCAAGAGCTTGGAAAAGATCCTTCAATGTTCCGACAAGGGCGGAAGATACAGCGCCCTGCATGAGCGTTACATCGGAAATAACCCGTGAGATAAGCTCGCCGGTAGGAGTTTTGGTGAAGAAGGAAAGCGGAAGATTCTGGATATGGTCATAGATTTTTTTGCGTAGATCAAGAATGATCCCCTGCCCGACCCTCTCCATGAGGTATGAATAACAATAATAGAATACTCCCTTGGTTAGAAAAAGCAGCATAAGGGCTAACGGCAACAGGTTGAGCATCAGCCGATCTTTCTTGAAAAATATTTCATCGAGAAGTGGCTTGACCATATAGGCTTGCATGGCGCTTAAGCCGGCAACAGCGACCATGCTGACCATGGCCAGGATGAGTCGCGTCCGATATGGTTTGATGATTGTGATGATTCGAAGAACGATTGTTTTGTCAGGCATGGTTGTTCAGTTTCCGTATGGGATCCGATAATGCCGGCTCCTCCGGTAACGAGGACATTCCGGTTGGTTACGGTATCAAGTGTATTGAGATTTTTTCACGGGGAGGATTGCGTTCCTGCTCATTTTCTCCGAGAAGATTTTGGCATAAAGGTTATCTTCAGGGCATTAAGGGAGGAGTGGGACAGTGTTAAAAATAATCGCAATTACTATATGATCCCCAGCTGTTTGTCAAATAAATGTTGGCTGGGTGGAAGATTAAGGGGAATTCACCAACTCGGTGCTCAAATATCTCTCCCCTGTGTCGCAGATGGGAAAGACGATCTGTTTGCCCCGGTTTTCCGGGCGGCTGGCGATTTGTATTGCGGCCCAGGCGTTGGCGCCTGAGGAAATCCCGCAGAGGATGCCTTCTTCCTTGGCGATTCGGCGAGCGGTTTCCATGGCCTGGTCGTTGGTCACCGTGATGATTTCATCGATGATTTCCCGGTTGAGGATCTTGGGGACAAAGCCTGCGCCGATACCTTGAATTTTGTGGGGGCCTGGTTGTCCGCCGGACAGAACCGGGGATGCGGAAGGCTCCACCGCCACCACATGCAGCGACGGCTTAAGTTTTTTGATTACCTCGGAGACCCCGGTGATGGTGCCGCCGGTGCCCACTCCGGCCACGAAGATATCGATGCCTCCATCCGTGTCTTCCCATATTTCCCGGGCGGTGGTTTGGCGATGGATTTCTGGGTTTGCCGGGTTGGTGAATTGGTTGGGCATGAAGCTGTCCGGGGTTCTGGCGAGGAGTTCTTCCGCTTTGGCTATTGCTCCCTTCATCCCTTCGCTGCCCGGGGTCAGCACCAGTTCGGCGCCCAGATGTTTGAGAAGGGTTCGCCGTTCCATGCTCATGGTTTCCGGCATGGTCAGGATAAGCCGGTATTTTTTGGCTGCGCAGACAAAGGCCAGGGCGATGCCGGTATTGCCGCTGGTTGGTTCGATGATGGTGGTTGTCGGAGCAAGCAACCCCTGCTCCTCGGCGGAGCGGATCATGGCCAGGCCGATGCGGTCCTTGACGCTCCCCAGGGGGTTCTGGGATTCCAGTTTGGCAAGCAGCGTGGCTTCAAGTCCTGCCCCGAGGCGAGACAGGCTGATGAGGGGGGTTTTGCCTATGATTGCCGTGATGTCAGAAGAAATTCGTGGCATGGGGAGTCCTCTTGCGGTGATTGGGAAGAGAGCTTTGTTTTATTGGGTTGTCGGCAAGCATTAACATAAATAAACGAGGTTCTAGCAACATGTTCTATTGTGCTTCGACAGGCTCAGCATGAACGGAAGAAACTATAATAAATTCAAGATGGATACAGTCGTCGGTAATACTGCTCGCCCTGAGTCCTTTGTCAAGCCAAGGAGAGCCCCGGCGAAAGGTGTTGATATGTTTTGCAGGAGGATCAGGCATTTAGATAAAAGGGGTGAGGACCTCGCATTCCCGACAGATATCCATTTTCCCTTTCCAGTTTTTCTGGGCCTTGCACTCGCAGATGGTGCCATTAATGAACCAGCATAATTCGCCGGCTTGAAATTCCCAGGCCGGGCATTGCTCGCGCCTTTCTTGGGGGCATTTTTTCACCTCCCAGCAGGGAGAGGGGCTAGCGTTGTCTTTTTGTCGCTGGCGGGAAAGCAGGAAGAAAACCTGCCGCTCGACGTGGGGGGGAACAGAGCGCCAGCCCTGTTCGTAGCCTTGAATGGCTTTTGTCGATGAGCCCAAAAGCTCGGCAAGTTGTTTTTGAGTCTTGCCAAGCTGTTTGCGCGCCAGCAAAAAATCCTGTTTGTCCATTGGCTGCTCCTGGCAGAAGAAACAAAAAAACGTCTTAATTATTGTGACAACAGTACCACGGGGTGGTAGTGGATTGTCAAGAAGAGAATGCTCAGATCAGTGAGGGCACATATACCTTGATTGTTTTGTTGTGCACTGGCAATGGCGATTTCACGGGGGGGAAAACCTGTGGCGGACGATGGTCTTTTCTTCAATTCACGCGAGTCCAGCGGCCGGAGGGGTCTTTGGATACGGTGATCTGATTGGAACGGCTTTTTTGGATTTTTTCCAGGCCGTCGCGCATGGCTTTTGAGTAATTTTCACAGACGCCGATACTTCTATCCACCAGGTCAAGGGCTTCTTCCTGGCTGATTTGGAGGATGCCGCCATATTTATAAAGGAGGTCGGCAAGTTCAAGTTTGGTTCCGTTGAAAAAGGCGGTGGTCAGCTTGTTGTTGAAGACAACAAGATTCTGGAGAAAGAGAAAGGAGTCTTGGCTTCTATCGGGCTTGGGAGGATCAGTCTCCATGCAATCGACAATTCTTTTGGAGAAGTTCCAGAAGGTTGAAATTTCCCGGCCAATCTGGCTGTAAGTCAGACCTTTGAGCACGATGCGATTGGAATGCTCCTCCGAGTAGCCCTTGTGCATGTGCTGCTCAATGGCTTGATACTGGGCAGGCAGATAGACCAGAACAACAAGCTTTCCCAGTTTATGCAACAGGCTGCACACATATGCCTCTTCCGGTGAGAGTCGTATTTTTCGCAGCTCACAGTAGATCCTGCTCTGGGTGGCGCTGATGAGGGACATGGTAAAGGTTCCGGCGATTTCATCTTTTTCGGCCCCGGCCCGGATGAATTCCTCAAAAAGCGCCATTGTTGCAGCCAGTTGGCGCAAAGTATCAAAACCTACTACGGTTATGGCTCGGGAGATTGTGCTGACCGGGGTTCCTCGAGAATAGTAGGCGGAATTCACCACCTGCAGAATCCTGGTGGTGAGGGAGTAATCTTTGAGGATGGTGTCGGCTACTTCATGGGCGGTGGCCCGGTTACTGCCCAAGAGCGAGATAAGTTCCGTCACATGATCGGACATGGCCGGCAGAGAGTCCATGTTGACCATGGCGAAAATTTCCAGCAACCGCTGGCGGGTTTGATTATCTTGAGTTTCTGTCATGTGACATCAGTGCTGGATTGAAGAATGTGATTATTTTATCACCACTATATTAGATTACCCTAAGATGTTTTTTGGGCTTTCGCAAGACTATTGAGGGTATTCCTTGCATTTGGATGAGGCTGTTCGTGTGGTTGCGCCTTGATATTATTGATTAGGCATGCGTCGGTACTGGATGGCTTCGGCAAGATGACTGGGCAGGATGTTCGGGCTTTCTTCCAGATCGGCGATGGTTCTGGCGATCTTCAGAATGCGATGATACGCCCTGGCGGAAAGGCCCAGCCGGGTCGTGGCCTGAACCAGCAGCTCTTGTCCGTGGGTATCAAGGGTACAATGGCGCCTGAGATCCATTGGCCCCATCTGACTGTTGAAATACACCGCGGTTCTCCCGGTAAAACGAGCCTGCTGAATGGTATGGGCTTTTTCTACCCTGGCCTTGATTGTCGCTGACGACTCACCAGCCTGCGTGTCTGTGAGTTCGTGCACCTTCACGGCAGGCACTTCAAGATGGATATCAATCCTGTCCAGCAGGGGGCCTGAGAGTTTGCTACGGTACCGCTGGATTTGCGCCGGTGTGCAGAGGCAATCCTTTTCTGAGCCCAGAAAGCTGCATGGGCAAGGATTCATTGCCGAAACCAGCATGAAATCAGCGGGAAACCGGAGTGATTGCGAGGCTCTGGCAATGGTGACCTGGCCATCTTCCAGAGGCTGCCGTAAAACTTCCAGAACATTACGCTTGAATTCCGGGAGTTCATCAAGAAAGAGCACCCCATTATGGGCCAGGGAAACTTCGCCGGGCCTGGGAATTTGCCCGCCGCCGATCAGTCCGGCATCGGAAATGGTATGGTGCGGAGCCCTGAAAGGCCTTGCGGTAATGAGGCTTCTGTCCTTGGGGATGAGACCCATGGTGGAATAGATTTTTGTGGTTTCCAGGGCTTCGGCAAAGGAAAGGTCCGGCAAAATAGAGGGGAGTCTGCGGGCCAGCATGGTTTTTCCGGAGCCTGGCGGGCCGGAGAGCAGAATATTGTGCCGCCCGGCAGCGGCAACCTCCAGGGCCCGTTTCACGTGGGCGTGTCCCTTGACTTCGGAGAAGTCGTTTTCCGATGTGTCTGTATGGTTGAATAATTCAGCGTGGCATATGGTTATCGGCGAGATTTCTTTTTTCCCGGCCAGGAGTTCTACCGCCTCATGCAGGGCGGCAACGCGCACCGTGCTGATTCCGTCCACCACGGCTCCTTCTTCACCATTGGCATCAGGTACCAGATAGTAGGTCAATCCCGCAGTTCGCGCGGCAAGGGCGATCGGTAGGATACCCGGAGTGGGGCGCAGTCCGCCGTCCAGGGAAAGCTCCCCGGTGACGCACGTCCGGGCGAGAATCTCCGCGTCGATCAAGCCTGCGGAGGCCAGAATGCCCAAGGCAATGGGTAGATCGAAACCGGTGCCTGATTTCTTGAGATCTGCAGGGGCGAGATTCACGGTGATGCGCCGATTGGGGAAATCATAGCCGCTGTTTTTGATGGCTGCCTTGACCCGGTCCTTGCTTTCCCGTACCGCGCCTTCGGCCAAGCCGACAATGGTGAAGGTCGGCAGACCCATGGCGATATCAACCTCTACGTCCACGAGGTGTCCGTCAACTCCCAACACCGTTCCACTGATGACTTTGGCAAGCATGGCTGGCTCCGGGCAGATGAGCATGTGTGATGGGCATGTGTGCCCGTGTGTTCATTTTCTGGGACTAATGCAGATTGAAAAGAAACGCGCAGTTAAGAATACACAGTTTGTCAGGATTGTCCAAGGTCATGTTGTGTCGGTTTAGGAAAAAAGCAATCAGACGAAGAGTTCCGCTGTGTAATTTATGCAAGTTGTGTGAGGACTTGTGTTTTGATCTTTTGCGGGAATACCATGTTCGTACCTGGTAACAGGGTGGTTATCCCTCGTAAAAAATGTAACTGGTTGTGCTGGATTTTTTCGCCTGATACATGGCCTGGTCCGCCTTGTGGAGCAGGGCGTCGATCTGTTTGTCATCGTCCGGATAGATGCTGATGCCAACGCTGGCCATGACGGTGAATCGTGTATCGTGAAAGAGAATGGGTTTCGCCAGGGTCTCGATAATTTTTTTCGCGACATTCTGAACTGCTGTTTTGCTGGAGATATCATGGAGAATCACCACGAATTCATCCCCGCCCATGCGGGCGACCGTGTCGGAATCGCGGAGCAAACCGCGCAGTCTGGATGCGACTTCGATGAGGACGGCATCGCCGGCCAGGTGTCCGTGCGCGTCATTGATCAGTTTGAATTTGTCCAGATCCACATACAGGAGGGCGATTTTTTTGCGGTGTCGTTGGCTTAAAATCATGGCCTGGGCTAGACGGTCCGGGAAAAGGTGGCGATTAATCAGGCCGGTAAGGGGATCATGATGGGCCAGATGGGCAATCTGATCCTGGGCCTGTTTTTTTTGTGCGGCAAGGGCGAACAGGGAGGCGAATTGCTCAAGCGAGTCGAGGTCGCGAGTCTCATAATTCGTGGGGCTGTCGGCCACGGTGATGATGCCAAGAAATTCGTTGTTGGACATGGCTGGAACCGCCACGAGACGGGAGGAGAAAACCGTGTTGTTGGCAAGGCCCTGTGCTCTGTAGTCGGTGTGCGGTGAGTTTGACAGGATGGAGGTTTTGTTTTCCAAAACCCAGTTGATAAGGCCTTGAGGGGTGTGGACAAAGGAATCGTCTTCTTCGTGCATGGAGCACATGGCTCGGATTTCCGGGGAAAAAGCCAGAGCCATCAGCTTGTCCGTTTTATGGTCTACCAGGTCGATGATTCCATGCTTGCTGCCGGTTAAAGTCAGAACTTCTTCCAGCAGGGCAACGGAAATATCCTTCAAGGAATCGGAGGAGATGATCATTCTGGAAATCTTGGCCACAGCCCTGTTCATGGCTGATTCGGTGGCCAACTTGTTTTCCGCCTGTTTTTTGGCTGTGACATCTTCGAAAATGGCGACAATTTCGCCGGAGGGCAGTTTGTAGAGGAAATTATCCCGCCAACCGGTCAGTCGGTTGTCTTTATACAGGGAAATCGGGTGGTTCTCTGGTTTGCCGGTTTGCCAGACCCGTTGGAGCACGGATAGAAGCCCAAATTCCTTGGCCCCGGGAAAGACCTCGAGGAGCGACCTGCCGATTACCTGGTCTTTGCGGATTTTTTCGCTGCGTTCTGCTGCTCGATTAAAATCGACAAAAACAAAATCGCTGGGACCGAGATCTTTTGCTTCGTAGACCGCGACTCCTGAACTCATGCTGTTGAACAGTTCCCGGAAGCGTGTTTCATTGGCCAGCAGGACCTGCTCCGCCTCGTATCGTTCGCTGATGTCCTTGGCGATAAGGATTATGGTGGGTTTGTCGTTTTGGCGGAGTTCCAGGAAATGCAGGGTGACGTATTTGCCGTTTAAAAGCGTGGGGGGATCATCTTCTATGATCTGTGGCAAGCGCTCAGGGTGTGCAAGCAGGGATGAGATCCTTTCGTAGTCGTCCTCGGAGAAAAGCGAGACAAGGCTTGCGGCCAGCAGTTTTTCCTCGGCAATGTTGCACAGGGTCAGGGCGGCTAGATTGACAAAAATTATTGTGCCGTCCGGGGTCAGTTCGAAAACCGCCTCGGACATGTTGTTGAGGATGGCTTCGAAATGATTTTTTGAGGAGAGCAGTTCCTTGGTAATGGTCCGGTACTGGATGTCTTCCAGGTTTGCCACCGGTTCAAGACTGGCCGGGGACTTGTCCTTTCGATGGCGGATGATTTCCAGGACGTGTTTTTGGATGGATTTGATTGAGCCTTTGGCAATGCAGGCATTGGCGCCAAACTCATGGCAATTGATCTCATCCTCGGCGGCAATGGCGGAAAGGACGACGATGAAAAGCTTTTTAAATTTTGGAATGCTGCGGATAATCCGGCAGAGTTTGTCCCCGCCGATGTTGGGCATGACCAGATCGACAAAGACAATGTCCGGCGTATAGACCTCCAATACACTGAGGGCTGCCAGGCCGTCGCTGGCCGTCATCACTTCATGGCCTTCCTTTTCCAGGAAATTGGCCAGGAGTTTCAGGATCATCGGGTGGTTGTCCACCACGAGAATTTTTAAGGTCATGCTCCCCCCAGCCTTGGGCTTTTACCTGTAACTTCCTGCTTTGTATGTGTAAATGTCTGGTCTGTCAACTGGTATCGTCCGGGTGATCAGCCGATGATCCAGACCGCCACCTCTTCGGCCATGAAGAGTACCCTGTCCGAAACACCCCGGAAGATGCCCTTGCTCACCTCCTCTCCCCGGCGGCCCATAACGATGGTGCCGAAATCATCGATCATGGCCTGGCGAAGAATCTGGCGACTGGGGTCGAAGCCCATGAAGGTTTCCAGCCAGAATATGCGTTCAGCAGGGAAGCCGGCGTCAATCAGGATTTGTTTTGGGGCATGGAAAAGGCTGTCTTCCCTGCGCAGATGTTCTTCGCACCATTCCTTGCCCCAGACGTCATAAAAATCCTCAGGCTCAATTACGGGATGGCTTCCCAGCAGGGCTTTTGAGTAAAAGAGGGTTATTTCAGCGTTGGGGTTGTCGGCGATGATATAGGCCAGATGGTCAATGGCCTTAAGGGAATGGGAGGTGCCGTCCACCGGAACCAGGAATTTACAGGATTTGACCTGGCCTTCAATGATCCACAGTGGAAGATCGTGGCATTTTTCCAGAATGGTTGCTGAAACGCTGCCCATGATCATCTCTTCCAGTTTGCCGATACCCCGCCGACCGATGAGCAGTGCGTCGTATTTTCCTTTGCGAGCCTCATGGATGATGTCGTCGGCAACACTGCGTTGGGAAATTTTGACGGAGGTGTGCACCTGTTCTTCGGCGATGCCAATCCGCTTGAGGGTGTCCAGAGCTTGCTGCATGTATTTTTTCTGGGCAGCCAGCAATTTGCGGCTGGCCGGGTTTACGGTGTTGAGCATTTCCTCTTCGGTCAGCCAATCTTGGGCGGCAGAACCGGTGCTGCCGCCCGGAACAACGGAGAGAAGGTGAAATTCCATATCGGGAAGATCGTGGAAAAGCTGGCCAAGGTAGCGGAGGGAATTGGTGCTGTATGGTGATCCGTCAACAGCGATCAAGATTTTTTTCGGCATGCGTGATCTCCTTGGGCCATGGTTATGAACAAATGGTACCAAACATGGCAGGTAGAGGCAATCGGTCCGGATAAAAAAACGGAATGAGGGGTGTCCTCAATCAAGATCGTTGTGGTAGCTGCACGGGGCGTTCAGATAATTTGTAAAGGTGACGGTCTTGCCCATGCTGGTGAGATAGTTGGGGGTAAGCGGGATTTTCCCCCCTCCGCCCGGGGCATCAATGGCAAAGGTCGGCACTGCCAGGCCGGAGGTGTGCCCGATCAGGGATTTCATGATGGTAAGGCCCGTTTCCACCCTGGTTCTGAAATGGTTGGTACCTTGGGTCATGTCTGCCTGGAAAAGATAATATGGCTTTACTCGGATCATGAGCAGCCCATGCATGAGTTTGGTGATGGTTGCTGCATTATCGTTGACACCTTTGAGCAGAACGGTTTGGTTGCCCAGGGGAATTCCGGCACCGGCAAGCCGGGCGCAGGCCATGGCTGCCTCGGGCGTTATCTCATCGGGGTGGTTGAAGTGGGTGTTGATATAGAGTGGGTGATACCGCTTGAGCAGACCGGCCAGCCGGGTGGTAATCCGCATGGGCAGGGTGCAGGGGACCCGGCTGCCGATGCGGATGATCTGTATTGAGGGGATAGCCCGCAGATTGTCCAGCAGCCAGGCAAGGGTTTCATCATCTAAAAGAAGCGGGTCTCCGCCGGAAATGAGGACATCGCGAATCTGTTTATTTTTGCGCAGATAGGCAAATGCCTCCAGCATGGTTTCCTGACTGACGATCATGCGGTTGGTGCCCACCTTTCTTTTTCTGGTGCAGAATCGGCAGTACATGGCGCATTGGCCGGAGACCAGAAAGAGGACGCGGTCCGGATAGGTATGGACCAGGTTTGGAACCGGCGAGTGGTTTTCCTCAGCCAGGGGATCGGTAAGGCAGACACTGTCGTCAAGTTCCAGGGGGTCGGGGACGGACTGGCGCCAAAGCGGATCTCCCACACCCTTGATCAGCCCGAGATAATAGGGATTGATCCGCATAGGGAACTGCGCGGTTACAGCGTTCAATGCCGAAAAGTCGAAATCGAAATATCGGCCCAGCTGTTCAGGGGTGGTTACGCTGCGCGCCAGCAGATTTTTCCAGTGTGTCATCATAGGAATCCGGTAAAAAGAAGAAGAAATAAAGGAGCAAAGCTTACTCAAGATCGGATGGCGCCGCAATGATCCTTTCGCGAAAACGTTTTCGCGAAAGGATCATTGGTAAGGTGTTTGGACCGTGTTGTAAAAAAACAAAAAGATAAAAATACTGGTCAGGATCAAGGCGAAAGTGGTAAGAATTTGTGCTGGTCTTGCCGTTGCAAAACGGCGGGCATGTTTTTCTTGATTGCAACGCATCCAAATCACAGCCAGGTAGCGCTCCATGCCGCAAAACAGCTTTCGTTTTCAGTACGATCCTTATGGCAATACCAAGGCGATCGAGGTCTTCAGCCGCTGGCTCGGGGTGTATGACAATCAGTTCACCAACAAAGGCACGGCCTTTACCAGAGAGGAGCGGGAACAGCTTCAGTTGGAGGGCACCCTGCCGCCCAGCGTCCGGACTCTGGATCAGCAAGTGGACAACTGCCTGGAATCGCTTGAGCGGACATCCGGCGATCTGGAGAAATTTGTCTATCTGCGCGCCCTCTTTGACCGGAATGTGACCTTGGCCCATGCCGTTATCGCCAGTGACATTGAGCGCTTCATGCGGATAATCTACACGCCCACGGTGGGCGAGGCGTGTAAACAGTATTCTTCCATGTTCCGTAAGGCAAACGGGTTGCATTTCTTCCCCGGTAACATCGACCGGGCCGAGGAGATTCTGAGCCGTTTCAAAACCAGACAGATCAGGGTGGCGGTGGTTACCGACAATCAGGGCATTCTGGGCATTGGCGATCAAGGGGTGGGCGGAATCTCTATCTGTCTTGGCAAGCGCATGCTTTACACCCAAGGGGCCGGGGTTGCACCCTGGCATTGCCTGCCCATCTCGCTTGATGTGGGAACGGACAACGCCGCGCTCTTGAACGACCCGAATTATCTCGGCTGGTGGCACCCCCGGTTGGTCGGGGATGAATATCTTGATTTTGTCAAACGTTTTGCCAAGGCGTTCAAGGCGGTGTTTCCCCATGCTCTCTGCCAGTGGGAGGATTTTTCCAAACAGAAGGCTTTTGCCATCCGCGATAGCTATCTGCACGATCTTGTCTCATTCAATGACGATATTCAGGGTACCGGAGCCGTAACTCTGGCAGCGTTGATTTCCGCCATGAAGATCAAGAAGGAGCCGCTTACAAAACAGGTGTATCTGATTTATGGCGCGGGTGCCGGTGGGGTTGGTATTGCTGAACAGATCGAGACTGCGCTTGTTGAGTCAGGGCTTGGACCGGAAGAGGCAAGGGGTAGGATTTACACGGTGGACAGTAAGGGACTGGTGACCACCGAGCGCGAGCTTGAGCCATACAAAGAGAAATTTGCCAAGGATCCGGCAGCTCTTGACTGGTATGTAGCGAAAACCGATGGCAATCTGTTGAATGTGATCCAGAAGGCTCGGGTTACGGTGCTGATCGGCACCTCGGGCCAGCCTGGCGCTTTCAGCAGGTATATTGTTCAGGCTATGCAAGGCAATAGCAGGCGGCCTGTCATTCTGCCGCTCAGCAATCCCACTGCCCAGGCCGAGGCAGTTCCTTCCGATATTTACAAATGGACTTCGGGCAGCGCTCTGGTCGCCACGGGCAGCCCCTTTGAGCCGGTGGTTCTCGGAGGGTTGCCGGTCAGGGTTGGCCAGTGTAATAATGTTTTTATCTTTCCTGGGGTGGGGTTGGGAGTCATGGCCTCAGGCGCGCAGGAAGTGCTGCCTCAGTTTTTTACCGCAGCGGCGCAGGCGGTGGCAGAACAAGTTCCAGTCGCGGACCTTAAGAAGGGCATCCTTTTGCCGTCGGTGTCCATGCTGCGTGAGGTGAGTTTGGCTGTGGCGTTGGCCGTGGGTGAGATTGCCATCAGCCGGGGTGTTGCCAAGCCCTGCGTGCACAGCGCTTATCAGCATGATTACAAGCGGGAGCGTCTGCTGCGCCTGGTGGAGATGATGGGTTGGCAGCCCAGGTACCTGCCGATTGTGCCCCGGTAAGTTGGCTACAGTTTTAGATGAGCCCCTTTTCCTTCCAGAATCGGATGGCGCCCGGATGCATGGGTATGATGACGCCTTTTGGACCGGAACGTATGCTCATGTCTTTTAACGCAGGGTTCTCCTGCCTCATGTGGCGCAGACTCTTTTTGTTGTAGATGGTGGAAAGCATCCGGTAAACCACTTCGTCCGGCACATCGGCGTTGGCCACCCAGAGAGTGGAATCCTGGAATGATCGGGTGCGGTGTGTAACCCCCCGGTAGGTTCCTGCCGGCAGGGTGCGTTTGGTGAAATAGGGATATTTTTTGTAGAAGCCGCTGGCCTTGGCTTCGGCATCAAGATTAATGAGGTCGATCTTGCCGGTTCTGGCAGCCAGGTCGATGGCGCTGTTGGGAAAGCCGGTAAACAGCCAGAACGCGTCGAGTTGCTTGTTGGCAAAGGCAATGGCCACATCATTGTACCCGATATGAACGGGGATGATGGCATCCCAGACGCCCAGATGTCTGAAAAAAAGCTCGCAGTTGGCAAGGGCTCCCGAGCCGTGGCTTCCGACTCCCACCTTTTTCCCCTTGAGATCCTTGACGCTGCGTATTCCAGAGCCTTTACGGACAACGAGTTGAGCAGGGGCACCATAGAGGGAGGCCACGGCCAGGACCCTGTTATAAACATTGCCGTCGTCTTGCAGCAAGCCGATGCGGCCAAGATAGGCATGGCCGGAATAAACCAGGCCGAAATCGGCTCGCCCTGCATGGATTTCCTGGAGGTTTTCCAGAGAACCTGCTGATGGCCGAACCGTGAGATTCACCGTCGAGAGATCCTTGACCCCTGGGTATGCTTCGATGGCGTTGGCCACCTGTTGGAAGGTGCCCCCGGCCGGGCCGCCCAGGAGCGTGATATTTTTTTCGGCAAGGGCAGGTGAACCAGGGGGAAATGCCAGGAACAGGCCCGTACAGATGATCAGCGCAAGGCGGGACGATTTTTTTGCCATGGAAAAGTTCTCTGTTGAGAAGGTGAGCGGCTTGATGAGTCCGATTTGAGCGTGTTTCGGAAAGGAGTTGCGCCGATGCACGCCGTTCCTTGTATCCTCTGAAAATAGTACCGTTCTTTTCGGTTCGGTGCAATATTGATGGTTTTGTGAGAAACAAAAAAGAGTTCATTCCACCGGTGGGGTATCAGTCTGCCGGAGGTGATCGGAGGAAATATGAGTATTTTTGAAATTGCCATGCTGGTCTGTTTTGGCGCGGCCTGGCCTTTTTCCCTGTATCAGTCCTACCGATCGCGGACCAATGCCGGCAAAAGCCTTTTTTTTCTGGCAGTGGTTTTTTTTGGGTATGTCTCCGGTATTCTGCACAAGATATTTTTCAGTCCCGATCCGGTGATTGGTCTGTATATCCTGAACGGAGCAATGGTGGCGGGTGATATTCTGCTGTACTTCCGGAACCGGAAGATTGACTGTCTTGCCAAATAAGCAGTGAAGTCTGGGGAAGTCGGTCTTTCGAATCTCGGCAATCGCAGCTACAACTCCAATTGGATGCCAACCTCAATGACCTGGTTTGAGGGGATGTCAAAAAATGCAGCGGCATCCATGGCGTTGCGGGCCAGAAACAGAAAAAGATGGGAGCGCCAGCGCGACATTTCCGGTTGTTCCCCGATGGAGAGCTTTTCCCGGCCCAGGAAAAAGCTGGTTTCTTTCATTTCCAGATTCACCCCCTTGCTGCGAGACAGGGCGAAAATCGTGTCAATCTTTGGTTCTTCCATGAAACCATAGTGGGCGATGATGCGATAGAGGCCCGGACCAAGCTTTTCAGCCTCAATTTTTTCGAAATTCGGAACCCGGGGGATTTCCTCGGTGCGAATATTCAGGAAAACCACGTCGGAGTGTAAAATCTTGTTGTGCTTCAGGTTGTGCATCAGCGCGGCGGGCACAATATCATGGCTGCGGGTCAGGAACACGGCTTGGCCGTTGATTCGCTGGGGTGGGTTGTTTGTCAGCATTTTCCTGAATTCTTCCAGCTTCGGGGTCAAGCCCCGCATTTTTTTGCCGAGTATTTCCCGGCCTTGCTCCCAGGTCAGCATCACCAGGAAAAAGAAACCGCCGATGGCCAGGGCGAACCAGGCGCCATGGAAGATCTTGCTCATGTTCGCCCCGAAGAAGGGAAGATCAACTATAAAGAACAAGGCGGTGATAAGACCGGCAGTCAGTCGGTTCCAGCCCCATCGTTTGCTGGCGACCACAAAAAAGAGGGTGGTGGTGATCAGCATGGTGGCGCTGACTGCCACGCCATAGGCGGCTGCCAGCTTACTTGAAGATTGAAATCCTAAAACGAGGCCGATGGTGCAGATCATCAGTGCCCAGTTCACGGGACCCACATAAATCTGGCCGATGTGGGAGGATGAGGTGTGGGTGATAGGCAGCCGGGGGAGATACCCCAGTTGAATCGCCTGGCGGGTGAGGGAGAAAGAACCGGTGATTACGGCCTGGGAGGCGATGACGGTGGCAAAGGTTGCAAGGAGAACCATGGGGATCATGCCCCAGTTCGGGACCAGGGCGTAGAAAGGGTGGTACGCTTCTTCCGGCCTGACAAGCAGAAGGGCTCCCTGTCCGAAATAATTTAAAACCAGCGCCGGAAAGGCGACCAGAAACCAGACCAATTGAATGGGCCGTTTCCCGAAATGACCCATGTCGGCATAGATTGCCTCGGCCCCTGTAACCGCAAGGAAAACAGCGCCCAACACGATGAAGCCGTGTACTCTGTTTTCAAGAAGAAAGCTGATGCCGTGCCAAGGGAAAACAGCGACCAGTACCTGCGGGCAGCGAATGATCTGGGCAATGCCGAGGACTGCGAGCATGCAGAACCAGAGAAGCATGATCGGCCCGAACAGACTGCCAACCTTGGCGGTGCCTCTTTTTTGCAGAAGAAACAGCCCGGTCAGAATGATAATGGTGGCAGGGATGATATAGGGTTCAAACAGGGGAGTGATGTTTTTTACCCCTTCAACGGCGCTTAACACCGAGATGGCCGGAGTAATCATACCGTCGCCATACATCAGGCAGGCGGCAAAGAGGCCCAGTCCCACCAAGGCCCATTGAGGGGTGCGGGGCTTGATGTTTTTGGGTTTTATCAGGGCGGTCAGGGCCAGGACTCCGCCTTCGCCTTCGTTATCCGCCCGGAGGATGAAGCCGAGGTATTTGATGCTGACAATGAGCAACAGGGCCCAGAAGATGAGGGACAAAACGCCAAGCACGTTGCCGGCAGTCACCGCGATGCCATACTCGCCGTGAAAGCATTCCCGCATGGCGTAAAGGGGGCTGGTGCCGATATCGCCAAAAACAACGCCCAGCGCGGCCAGCGACAGGGTTGTCAGTTGTTTGCCGTGTATTTTTTCGGAGGGGACGGTCATGCCGAATTTTTCCTTAGCGTATAATAAGCGGCACTATTCGCGATTGTCCCTAAAAGAGCAACAAAAAAATGTTACTTTCCCTCCATCGCTTTGCCTCTGCGGTTTTCAGTGCTATGCTGTTGATACTGTCGCTCAGTTGTGTTGCAACGGCAACACTTGCGCTGTCGGCTTTGATGCGGCGGATTCATGGTAATGTCGTTGGCTTTTGATTTAAAAGTGCCGGAATATATCAGAGGAGTTTCATCGCATGACCGATGGATACACAGCCATTTTTGCTCTTTTTATCCTTGTGGCAATTGTCACTTTATTTCTGGTAAGGGTGAGCAAGTCCATGGATTCGCGCGATAAAGAGGGTGATGAGAACAATTCTGGTTTTTTCGCTCGCTTTCGCCGGCAGGATGATTTTTTTCTGGTCGATGCGACCGGCAAGACCATTCTCATGCAGGCTGCTGCTCAGGGTTTTGAGGAAGGTGTCGATCATGTACTGGTCAAGGCCGGCATTGATGCCGTGAATTCTGCCACGGATGACGGGACCACCGCGCTCCACTGCGCTATCGCTCCAGGCAATCCAGTCATTGTTGCCCGATTGCTGGACTTCGGCGCGGATCCCAATGTTGCCGATCATGACGGCAGGACGCCGCTCTGGCTTGCGACCCACAGGGAGGATGTCCGAATCGCAGCCCTTCTTTTGGATTACAAGGCGGATCCGAACTGTCGGGTGGGTAAAAACAGAATGACCCCGCTGATGGCGGCTGCCAAAAATGGTCGGATTGAGATTGTCAATCTGCTTCTTGACCGGGGTGGTGATCCTCGTATCGTAGCGGAAGATGGCAGAACCGCAGCGCAATTCGCCAGGGAAAATTTCAAAGCGAATATGGTTGACCAGGTTGCGGACAACCAGAAACTTGCCAGAATGGTGTTGCGTCTTGAAGCCGGATTGAAACCCCGCAGGTGACGGCTCTCAGCCCTACCATCTCATCGATAATCCCGCAGTTCCTGTATTACTCCGATTTTGATCTCCTGGTTGTTCATGTCCGAGCAAAAAAACTTGCTCCTCTACTGTGTTATTTTTTTTGGTAAGTTGAGCTGGTTTCTCTGCGCAACAGTTAGGCGCATGCTTGAATTCTGATCGCATTGTTCTGTTGTCGCGACTTTCCCAGAGGCTGATTTTTTGTCTAAAAGGACGAGTATTATAGCTTGACAAAGTTTAAGCTTTTCCTTATTTAATAAATAAACTTTTTAATTATATTCTTTATCTATTGTTGTCGAAATCGGCAGGGGCTTCCGGTCGTTGTTTCGGTGGGAATTGCGGTTCATGTTCCGGTGGGGTGGTGAGGATGAAAGAAGCGAAAAATCGTAAATATTGGCAGATTGGACTTGCTCCCCTCGTGCCACTCGTGGTGGTTGGTGGTTATTTTTGGCCGTATCTGGGGTACATTGCCATAGCCATGCTGGCTTTTATGCTCACCCTTTCACTGTTTCGCGGCCGTTATTACTGTGGATGGTTCTGCGGTATGGGCGGTTTTTTTGAGCGGGTACTCGCCTTGTTCAGCCGCAAGAGAAAAATGCTTCCGGTTTTCAAGGCGAAATGGTTCAGGTGGATTGTCTTTGTCCTGATGATGAGCCTTTTGGCTTCCCGGCTGATTCTGGCCAACGGTGATCCCGTAAAGATCGGCGCTGCTTTTGTGATGATGTGGACGGTATCCACGGGTATGGCAATAGCCATTGGCCTGTTCTGGAAACCGAGGTCATGGTGCAGCATCTGCCCCATGGCTCTTTTCCAGGGACTGATTGCTCCCCGGACCTATCTGCTTCAGGTCGGCGAGAGTTGCCGGGAGTGCGGACTGTGCGAAAAGGTGTGTCCCATCGAAACCAATCCCGGCAGGCTGAAGAACGTTGGGGTGGTTAAAAGTACAGATTGTTTGCGTTGCGGCAACTGCGTGGTGAATTGTCCAGTCAAGGCTCTTTCTTTTGCGGATAGCCGACAGGCACCGCGCAAAGCTGTCAAGCCACCACCTGAAAAAGAAATTTCCCCGATGTTTTCCTGAAAAAAAAACCGAATCGCCATGCAAGCCGGTTCGGGTTTTTTATTGTGTAATGCGGTAATAATCGCCCTTTTCCCGACGATAATCCGGTAGTTATCCCTGCAACAGACTCAAAACGTTCTGCTTGTTCATGTTCTTGGCTTGGGCCAGGGCAAAGACTTTTGCCTCGGTCAGAACTTTCATGGCGGTGAAGTTGATGGTTTCTTCCGCCAGATCAACATCGGCTGTGGTCGAGGCAGCGGAAAGCAGGTTACTGCCGGTGGTGGCAAGGTTGTTGATGGTGGAGGAAAGTTGATTCTGGGTGGAGCCGATGTCGGCCCGGGTAACGTTGATTTGCTCCAGAGCTGCATCGGCGATCTTGATGGCGGACTGGGCGCTTTCCTGGGTCAGAACATTGACCTCGGAGAGGGTGCCCAGCGTGGGGTTGCCGAGTTTGTCCGTAGCTGTCGAAGCGATGGATAAGGTGATGGTCTCGCCGCTGTTGGCGCCCACTTGCACTTCTTTGCCGGCAAAGGATCCGGAAAGTAACTGTTGCCCGTTGTAGGAGGTGTCCTGGGCAATCTTGTTGAGCTGGGCCAGCGATGTGTTGATGTCGTTCTGGAGAGCTTTTCGTGTTTCCGCGTTCTGGCTGGCGTTTGCTGCCTGAACAGCTTTTTCGCGAATGGATTGCACCAGAGCTGATGACTGGCCCAGGGCACCGTCTGCAACTTGGGTTATGGAAATGGCATCGTTGGCATTACGCAGCGCCTGTCCTGTTCCCCGAGCCTGACTGAGCAGGCTGTCGGCAATAGCCATTCCGGCGGCATCGTCTGCCGCCTTGTTGATGCGCCGTCCGGAAGCGATTCTTTCCAAAGATGAGGAGAGGTTGTTCTGGCTGCGCTCCAGTTGGTTTACGGCAAAAGAGCTGCTGCTGTTGTTGATCGTGATAGCCATAGCATATACCTCCTTGTATATCCCATACTATGTGGATGTCCCGATGGAAGTCAAGTGGCGGAGTGGAAATAAATCCGTGAACTTGGGGAGATGCGAGTTCCGGATATTCCAGTCATTTGGGAAAAGTACACATTCAATCAGCACTTGTTTCCGCTGGATGATCCGTCTCGGCTTCCGGCTGCAGTCCCTTTTTTTCAAGCAAGAGCTGCTTTTTTTCTTCTTTCTTTTTTTTCTTTGCCAGTTCCCGCTGCCGTTTTTCGTATTGATAGTTTGGTTTTGCCAAGTTGCCACCATTATGGGTAGAAGTTTTATCTGAATGTACCAGTTATTTTATGAGTAAATCAAGTGTGTCGGAAGGTTTGCACTTACCCATGGCCTTTGTCATGCCATCCTGAGTCAGAGAATCAGGGGTTCACCGCCCGAAGAAACACACGCAAAGGGGCCGGATATCCTTCCACGGTCAGGGATGGGTTGCGTGGGTCGAGAAAATCGTCGTATGATTCAAAAGTCATCCATTCGGTTTTACGCTGCTCATCGCTGCTCATGGGGTGGCTGCAAAAAATCTCAACCTCGGCAAAACCGGTGCGGGTGAGCCAGTTGCGAAGGCAGCTGGCTGTGGGGACGAAATAGGTTCCCGGCACCTTGGCGTAGCGCTCTTCAGGAAAAAGGGCCATTGGTTCCTCTCCCGGAATGGCCTGCGATTCGATGATCAACACGCCGCCTGGTTGCATGGCTGCCCGGATTTCACGCAGCATCTCCACCGGCGAGATGCGGTGGTAGATGATGCCCATTAAAAACACCACATCAAAACAGGTTGGAAAGAGGGAGACATCTTCCACCCCCATCAGTTCGATGAACAGTTCGTCGGCTCGGGCCAGGTTCCGGAGGGTCTTAAAACAGTAGTAATGCTGGAGAAATGGCTCCAACCCGACCACGCAGCGCGGCTTATGCGGCAGCATGCGAAACATGTAGTAGCCGTTGTTGCAGCCGATGTCGGCCACGACCTTGCCGGCGAGATCAGGCATGGCTGGAAGCAGACGGTCCCACTTGCGCCAGCTTTGCCATTCCGCATCGATTTCAACCCCGAACACATCAAAAGGCCCCTTGCGCCAGGGCATGAAGGATCGCATTGTCTCATGAACCAGGCGACGATCCTTCTCGTTCAGTTCATCAGCCTGGCCGATGGTCACCGCATTATTGTTAAAATCGGTGAACTGCGCCTGCAGGTGGCGCAAGGCCTCGTAGGGCTCGCGGAATCGCAGAAAACCTTTCTTGGGTTGGGCCAGTCGGGTAGCAGTGTCGGACCGGTGGGCGAGGATGGCATCCTTGTTTGCGGTTTTCAGGAGGTCAAGATAATCGATCATAGCCAGGTCTGGGTAAAAAAACTATTTGGATGCCGGCAGCTTGATCTTCTTGTCCACTTTCAAATCCTTATTCTCGCGGAAGAGCAGGAATGTCTTGCCGATGATCTGGGCGATTTTGCTTTTGGTATTTTTGGCCAGCAACTCGGCGACCTCTTCCCTGTCGGAGGGGCAGCCTTCCTGTATTTTGACCTTAACCAGTTCGTGCGCGGCAAGCACTACTTCCAGTGCGGCGGTGAGATTGTCGGTAACGCCTTCCTTGCCGATCATGACCAGGGGGGAAAGATGGTGCCCCAAGCCACGCAGGTGGCGGGCCTGTTTGCCCTTGAGATACAGATTTTTGTTCATGTTTTTTGCCTAAGCCGTTGTGGTTAAGATGCTATCGTCGTCCGGATATCAGAGACGGTCCCTAAAAGAGGTTGGAAATAATTTTGGAGCCGCCGAACCACATGCCGGCGACGGCCCCCATACTTGGCAGCATAAAAGCCAGAAAAAGCCGTAACAAACGGTTGCGCCACCAGCCTCGGATGCTTGCCATGTCCTGCAAAACGGTTTCAAACTCAATGACCAGCGGAGGCTGGACCATGACCTGAATAAATGCTGTGAGATGCCCGACTCCGAGGACGGGCAATAGGGTGGTGATGGGCGCTCCGACAAAGGCGCCGAGGATGGTCAAGGGATGGGCCAATGCCAGGGCAGCCCCCAAGGCAGAGGGGAGGCCGGTGGCCAGAATCCAGAACAGCAGATTGTCGCCGGCCACTGCCGCACCCTTGGTAAAGGCAATCACTATCATCGCTGCCACGATGATGGCGGGGATGGCCCAGCCAACCACCTTCCAGACCGGAGAGACGGGCGGAATTATGTTGATGGCTTCCATCCGGTCGCTGCGGTCTTCGCCAAGCGCTTCCTTGATTCCGGCCACATGTCCAGCCCCAACCACGGCCACCAGTCTTTTGCCGGTTGAACCCTTGATCTTTTCCGCCAGAAAGGTGTCCCGTTCGTCAATGAGCACCCGTTTAAGCTCGGGCATGGCTTGCCCCAGCTCATTCAGCAGTTCCGAAAGGACATCGGTCTCTTTCAATTCCCGCAGCTTGTCTTCGGTGATCTCGGTTTCTTCGAACATGCTGGTGATGATGCTGGCCAGCAGGTAGTTTTTGCGCCAAAACGAGGTGGAATTCCAGGCACGACGCAGAGTGACCCGCACATCCCGGTCGCAGAGCGCCACGGGGATACCGTATTTCTCCGCTTCCTGTACGGCTTCCAGCAGTTCGGTGCCCGGCTTGACCCCCATCTGGTCCCCGAGCCTCTTTTGGTAAGAAGCCAGGACCATGTTGATCAGCAGGGTGGAGAGCTGTTTCTTGCGGATGATCTCCCTGAGGTCAAGAAGCTCCCAGGTCTTGCGCTTGGCCAGGGCCTCGTAGCGTTTCTCGTCAAGTTCCACGCAGACGCAATCCGGGCGTTCCGCAGCGATGACCTGGCGGACCAGCTCCACGGACTCCTTGGAGATATGCGCCGTGCCGATGAGGAAAATTTCCCGGTCGCCCAGCTTGAGGCAATGGACGTCCGGGGGGTAATTGGTGGCGGAATCCGCCGTGGGTTCAGTCATGTTGTTGTGTCATGTTAGAAGCGGTATTGCAACCCGGCGGTGAAAAGATGGGCCGCAGAGTTGTCAAAAGTTCCGTTAACGCCGTTAGCATTGGTCGGGACACTCCGGCTTTCCTTGTCATCAAAGAGATAGGCCGCGCCGACGGTGAGATTGTCGGTTGGCTGGTAACGAAGGCCGCAGGAATAGATTTTGGCATCGGAGTCTGGTAGCTCAAAACCCAGGGTCTGATCCGGGACCGGGTTTTTGTCGATGGCAAATCCTGCCATGACAGTCCACTGGGTGTTGAGCTTGTGCGTCAGGCCGATACGGTAGGCTTCGGAGTTGACCCAGTTTTTGGCTTTGGGGTTATCGAAAACAGAGATCAGCACGGCATTGGTAAGAGCTGGTCCGTAGTTGAAGTCAAGCTTGTCATACGCATTCCAGAAAGTTTTGTCGTAGGTTAATTCGGCAGTGGTCTTGCCGTTGTTGCAGGTGTATGAGGTTGCTAGGCTAAGTACTGCCGGCGCAGGAACAGATACCTCTGCGTAACCGTTATAAAGCTGAGCCGCGCCTAAATAAAGTCTTGCATCCCCTTCAATATCCAGATCAATTTTTGAGCGGTAGGTGGCTGCCAGAGAGAGATTTTCCACGGGGCGGTATGTTGCTGCAAGGTTGTATCCATACTCGGTGGTGTCGCCCTTCAAATCACGACTGGCGCCTGCAGTGCTTTTGACAACACCCTCTGCGTAGATAGCCCGTAACCCACCGCCCAACGAGATTTTTTCGTTTAATTTGTAAGAAATAGTTGGGTTAAACTCATAGGTTTTCAGGGTGAATTCTTCGGCAGAAGCTTTCGGAAGGGTGTTATCCCACCGCTTTGAAAGCCCATATGGATAGACAACGGACAGGCCGAAACGGAAATTGTTAAACTCCGGAGAGACGATATGCAGGTTGGGCAGGGCAAAATCCTCTGTTCTAGAGCCGCTGTTAAACGAAGAGGTCACCTTATCCGTATATTCAATGCTGGCCAGATGAATCCAGGTGAGGCTCGCTTCGGTCTGCCACTTGTTTTCCAGCCAGCTCATGTTTGCCGGGTTGTAATAACTCGCATCCGCAGCCGGAGTGTTGGCGACATATGCCGCGCTCAGGGCGGTGGAGTTGATGGACTGCTCAGGTATCCGATACCCTGAAGCAAAAGCGGGGCCGGCGGCCAGGATTCCGGTCAGGGCGACAACAGCGATTTTCTGTTTCATCTCCTCTCTCCTATTGCGTGGTCATCAGGTCATGGGGTGCTGGTGTACAAATAGCGTTTTATTTTATGGGTCGCGGTTTTGGTGAATGGTTCGCGGTGTTCGCTTGCCTGGGCCAACTGCGCATACAGGGGAAGTTGCTGATTTACCTGTTTTTTGATCTCTGCCAGAATCTCGTCGATATGCTCCAGTTGCCGGGCCTGGTCTTTGCCACGGGTATCCGAGTCGATCAGTTCGTAATCGAGGTAGATCAAGGCTTCAAGCCGATTGTTATGTTCGCGCACCACCGATTCCACCACATGCTGGAAGGCGTTGATCTTTTCCTCAATGGTTTCCGGGTAGATGTTTTCTCCGTGGGAGAGGACAATCACGCTCTTGGAACGCCCCTTGATACTGAGATTGCCCTGCTCGTCCAGAAAGCCGAGATCGCCGGTGGCGAGCCAGCCGTCGGGGCTGAGGATTTCCGCAGTTGCCTCGGGATTGCCGCGGTATCCCTGCATCACATTGGGGCCCTTCACCAGGATTTCTCCCAAGCCCGTTTCCGGGTTCGGTTTGCTGATCCGGACCTTCACATCCTGCACCGGCTTGCCTGCCGAACCCAAGGCGATGTTCGGGTCTCCGCATGGCCCGGCGCTGACCAGAGGCGAGGCTTCGGTCAACCCGTAGCCAACCAGGTAGGGGAATCCGGCCTCGGCCAGGAATCGTTCCACTTCAATGTTGAGGGCGGCTCCGCCAATGGCGACAAACTTCAGTTTGCCTCCGAAAAACATCTGTAGTTTATGCCCGATTTTTTGCAGGATCTTCCGGCGG
>VMSS01000167.1 GCA_013791995.1 Desulfurivibrio sp.
AGGATATCCCGTATTTGGAGGCGATGATGCAGAGGTCGGAATGTTCGGGATGCAGCCCGGCCAAGGGGTTGACCTCGATGAAGTTGGGGATGCCGTTGGCATCGGAGCGCAGGTCCACCCTGCCGCCGTCCCGGCAATCCAGGGCATGCCAGGAGGCCAGGGCGGTTGCCTCCGCCTGCCGGGCTTCGGCATCGTCCACTTTGCGGTATTCCACCAACTCTTCGCAGAATTCCTTGTTGTGATAGGAATAAACTTCCGGTTCGGAGTCTGCCAGGAGAACCACCTCCATGATGCCGATGGAACGGGCGGTGGCACCATTGCCCACGATGCCCACGGTGAACTCCCTCCCCGGCAGGAAGGATTCCACCAGTACCGGCTGGTGGTAGGTCTGCAAGAGTTCGGCGCAGATCACGTGCAGCTCTGCGGCGGTGCTGACTTTGGAGGCAGGGGTTACGCCCTTGCCGGTGCCCTCGGCCACGGGCTTGGCAAAGACCGGATACGGCAGAGTCACCCGGGCCCCATCCTCCATACTTTTCACCACAGCAAAATGTGGAGTCGGGATGTTGAGATCCCGGACCACGTGTTTGCTCATCCCCTTGTGCAGGGTCAATCCCAGAACCAGAGGATCGGAAAAGATGTAGGGGATCCGGTGCGCCTCAAGCAAAGCGGGCACCAGGGCTTCGCGGCCAAAACCGTACAATCCTTCGCAGATATTAAAGACCAGATCCCAGCGCTCACCGGCCAGGAGCCGCGGCATGAGGCTCATGAAATTGCCGATGGGCATGGTTTCGTGGCCCATGTCCCGCAGGGCTTTGTCAATGGCCGCGATGGTGGATTCCCGGTCGAACTCGGCGGTTTCTTCTTCCCCGTAGCCTGCAGCGAGATAATCGCTCCGCAGGTCGTATGTCATTCCAATCAGCATGGTTGTTTCCTGTAAACGTCCAGCAGCACCGCATCTGCTTCGCAGTCTCGCGGTGCTCGCTTAGCTGTCATCGGCCTGCTCATGTGCACTAGCACACTTCGCAGGCCTCTTCCTAGCATCTGTGGCAGCAGCGAAGCGGCGCTGCTGAACGGTTACTATTTTAGAGATTGTACTGCGTTTTTTCGTTCCAGATACAATGAATCCCGGCTGTCTTGGTTTCAGCTTGCACGGCTTGCTGCGCCAATCACATCGGGGTAACGGTAAACGTTGCCTTCGTAGTTGCGGATCAACAGATCGTTACCGTCACGGCCGACTACGGTTTCCGGGATGAGCGGGATCTTGCCGCCGCCGCCGGGGGCGTCGATCACATAGTTGGGAACGGCATAGCCGGAGGTGTGGCCGCGCAGCCCCTGGTACATTTCGAGCCCCTTGGAAACCGGGGTGCGGAAGTGGGCCGAGCCGATAATGGGATCGCACTGGTACAGGTAATAGGGCTTGACCCGGATTTTGACCAGCCCG
>VMSS01000126.1 GCA_013791995.1 Desulfurivibrio sp.
CTCAACCTGGCCGTTGACCAGCTGGTAGAGCTTGTCCGGCCGTTTGGTCAGGTTTTCGCGGATCACCAGAGCCAGCACCAGCAGGAGCAGGCAGAAGATGGTCCAGCGCGGGGAAAGCGAGGGGAGTTTCATGGCAGAGCGCCTTCTTTGTAGCCTTCGGCGGTCGGGTAGCGGCGGCCCAGGCCAAAGGCCTTGGTCGTGACCTTCAGGCCGAGGGGGGCTTGTTTGCGTTTGTATTCGTTGATCCGGATGCGGCGAACTACGTCCTCCACCACGGTGCGCGCAAACCCCATGGCCACGATCTCATCGATGGAGCGGTGCTCTTCGAGATAGGCGGCAAGAATCGCGTCCAGTACCGGGTAGGGCGGCAGGTCGTCTTCGTCCTTCTGGTCGGGGGCCAGCTCGGCGCTGGGAGGTTTGTTGATGGTGCGAATGGGGATGATCTCCCGGTCTGTGTTGAGATAGCGGCACAGGGCATAGACCAGCTGTTTGGGCACATCGGCGATAACGGCCAAGCCGCCGCTCATGTCGCCGTACAGGGTGCAGTAGCCCACGGCGTTTTCGCTCTTGTTGCCGGTGGAAAGGAGCAGCCGCCCCTGCTTGTTGGCGATGGCCATGAGCAGATTGCCCCGGATGCGGGCCTGAATGTTCTGTTCGGTAACATCCGGCTGTGCCCCGGAAAAGATGGGTTCCAGGGTGGAAAGGAAGGTTTCGAACAGTCCGCTGATGGGCAGGACGGCAAAGTCGATGGACAGATTTTTGGCCAGCTGCTCTGCGTCCTCCAAACTTTCCGGAGAAGAATAGGGCGAGGGCAGGGCCAGCCCCAGCACGTTTTCCGCACCCAGGGCTTTGGCGGCAATGGCTGCGGTCAGGGCCGAATCCACCCCGCCGGACAGGCCGATGACCACCTTGGAAAAGCCGCATTTCGTCACATAGTCGCGGGTGCCGAGGATCAGGGCCTCACAGACCTCCGCTGTTTCCTGCTCCGGGTCGAAAAGCGGCGCACCGTGGATTTCCCCCTGCCAGGTGTCGGTGTCCACCACCACCATGTCTTCGGTGAACCGGGCGGCCCGTGCAATAACCGCACCGGATGTGTCGAGGGCGATGCTGCCTCCGTCAAAAATCAGGGAATCCTGCCCGCCCACCTGGTTGACATAGATCAACGGCACATGATGGCGTTGGCAGAGGGTGGTGAATATTTTTTGCCGGATGCCGCTCTTGCCCAGGTTGAAGGGCGAGGCTGCCAGGTTGATCAATACATCCAGGGGGTGCTCGGTTTGGGCGAGCATGGCGCCCACCGGGTCGGAGGCATACAGGGGATGGGGAAAAAGGCTTTTGTCGTTCCAGATATCCTCGCAGATGGTGATGCCCAGATGCAAATCCTTGTAGCGGAAGGTTCCGCTTCCGCACCCCGGCTCGAAGTAGCGGGCCTCGTCAAAAACATCGTAGGAGGGAAGCAGTTGCTTGTGGGAGGTGAACAGCACCTCTCCTTCGCTGAACAGGACCGCGCTGTTGTGCAGGGGTTTGCCCATGGGGTCGGAATTTCTGGTGACCAGGCCGCAGATCACGCCGAGGCCGAGGTCGCGGGTTTTTTCCACCAGGCCGGCAAAGGCGTGGTCATGGTCGTTAAGAAAGGCCGGCCGTTCCAGCAGGTCTTGGGGCGGATAGCCGCTGATGGCAAGCTCGGGCAATACGGCCAATTGGCAGCCGGCACCCTTGGCCCTGGTCAGCCAGTCGGTGATGCGACCGATATTTGCGGCAAAGTCGCCGATGACCGGATTGTATTGGATGAGGGCGATTTTCATGGCCGCTATCATAGCATACTCCCCCTGGAAAAGGGATGGAAAAAGGGCCGGCCAGTGGGGCGGCCAGGACATCATTTTGCTTGCCAAGAAACGGTGGAACAGGCTAATTTAAGAGCCGTTACCTAAGAATTGTCACCAGTCGCACTGTTCCGTTACGGCTCTTTATGCCGTTCTTGCCATGTGAATCACATGGCATTTTTGTCGTAACGGCTTGTTTGGAACTGTATGGCCGCCAACCTGCGGACAATCCCTGCCGACGGCCATTTCCGGCTGCCGCTTTCCCAATCAGGAGCCTCCTTGAAAAAATACTTTGTTGTCGATACCAACGTCCTTTTGCACAACGCTGATTCCATCACCGCTTTTGCCGACAATATCGTGGTCTTGCCCATGTCGGTCATCGAGGAACTGGACAAGTTCAAGAGCCATAACGATGAACTTGGTCGCAATGCCCGGCATGTGATCCGTCAGCTTGATGGCCTGCGTCAGAAGGGCAAGCTGAGCGAAGGGGTGCCCATGGACCACGGCGGCACCCTGATGATCTACATGGAAAAGGGCCAATGCGTCGACACGGGCCTGGACATGCATGTGGCGGATAACCGGATCCTGGCCGTGGCCTTTACTCTTCTCCAAAAAGGGGAAAAGGTCATCTTCGTTTCCAAGGATATCAACGCCCGGATCAAGGCCGATGCCCTGGGCATCGAGGTGATGGATTTCGAGAAACAGAAGGTTAATATCGACGAGCTGTACAGTGGTCAGCGGGAATTGCTGGTGCCGAGGAACGTGGTCGACGAATTTTATCAGAAGAAACAGGTGTCCAGCGAAGGCCTCAAGCTGATGCCCAACGAGTTTGTTCTCCTGCGGGACGAGGCGGATGAAAAGCACACCGCCCTGACCCGCGCCCTGGGCACGGAAATGCTGGGTCCCTTGCACGAGGAGTACGAAACGGTTTGGAACATCCGCTCGCGCAGCAAGGAGCAGCGCATGGCCTTTGAGCTGTTGATGGACCCCTCCATCCAGTTGGTGACCCTGGTGGGCCAGGCCGGCACCGGAAAAACCCTGTTGGCTCTGGCTGCGGCCCTGGAATGCGTGATCACCCTCAAGCGTTACGACCGGATTCTCGTCTCCCGGCCCATTATTCCCATGGGCAAGGATCTGGGCTACATGCCCGGCGACAAGGATGAGAAGCTGGCCCATTGGATGCAGCCCATCTTCGACAACCTCACCTATCTGATGGCCGACGGGAACAAGCGCAAGGAGCATGAAACCGATGAATCGGCTAAGCAGAAGGTGGACAAGCTCCTGCAGGCCCATGTGGTCGAACTGGAGGCCCTGACCTATATCCGTGGCCGTTCCATCCCCAGGCAGTTTGTCATCGTGGACGAGGCCCAGAATCTGACCCCCCACGAGGTGAAAACCATTATCAGCCGGTCCGGAGAAGGGACCAAAATGGTGCTTACCGGCGACCCCGACCAGATTGATAACCCCTATCTCGACACCAGCAGCAACGGCCTGACCTACGCGGTGGAACGGCTGAAAGAGCAGAAGCTTCATGGGCACATCACTTTGCTCAAAAGCGAGCGGAGCGAGCTGGCCGGCGTAGCGGCTGATTATCTGTAATACCTGCTTGTTCTTTTGTCGGCTTTGGGTATAGTATCCCAACCTGTTACGTATCGATTGTATTCAACGTTGTGAGGCATAATCGTGGAATTTGAACCAAAATGGATAGCCTGGGAAATCACCAGGCGCTGTAACCTCAAGTGCGTGCATTGCCGTTCCTCATCCGGGCTTGAGGCCAAAGGGCACCCTGACTTTACTCTGGACGAGGCCAAGCGGGTGCTCGATGACATTGCCTCCTACGGCAAGCCCGTGGTGGTCCTTTCCGGGGGCGAACCCCTGTTGCGGGCAGATGTGTTTGAGATCGCCGCCTATGGCACCTCCCTTGGGTTGCGGATGTGTCTGGCCACCAACGGCACCCTGGTGACCCAGGAGATCTGCGACAAGATCAAGGAAGTCGGAATCAGAATGGTTTCCCTGAGCCTGGACGGGGCCAGTGCCAAGGTGCACGATGATTTCCGCTGCCAGCCCGGTGCCTTTGGAGGCACGATCAACGCGGCCAAGCTCTTTAAAGAGAACGGCATCCAATTTCTGATCAACTCCTCCTTTACCAAGCGCAATCAGGACGAGATCCCGAAGATCTACCAGCTGGCCAAGGAGTTGGGGGCCACGGCCTGGTACATGTTCATGATCGTACCCACCGGCCGGGGCGAGGATATCATGGACGAGCTGATCGCCCCGGAGGATTACGAGAAGTTGCTGGTCTGGCATTACGAGATGGAAAAGGGGGAAAAGGATATTCTGGTCCGGCCCACCTGCGCTCCGAACTACTACCGGGTTGTGCTCCAGCAAGCCAAGGAGCAGGGCGATGATTTCGAGCGCAGAACCCTGCAGTTTTCCACCGGCGGAGCCAAGGGATGTTTGGCTGGCCAGCTCATCTCTCTGATCGATGTGGACGGCAATGTGCTGCCGTGCAGCTATTTTCCTTTGGCTGCGGGCAATATCCGCGAGAAATCATTCAAGGAGATATGGGAAAAATCGGAGCTGTTTCACGATCTGCGTAATTTCAAGGCTTACAAGGGCCGTTGCGGCTCCTGTGAGTATGTCAATGTCTGCGGAGGGTGTCGGGCCAGGGCCTATGCCGTGACCGGGGATTACATGGCGGAGGAGCCCTATTGTACGTATGTGCCGCTCAAGATGAGAAATCAGGAATCAGGAGACAAGAAATAATGAACGATACTTTTTTGAAGGCCTGCAGAGGTGAGAAAACCGATTACACTCCGGTGTGGCTCATGCGTCAGGCGGGCCGTTATCTGCCCCAGTACCACACGGTTCGCAGCAAATACAGCTTCCTCGACATGTGCAAAACCCCGGAGGCCGCAGCGGAAGTTACCATTCAGCCCATTGATATCCTTGGGGTTGACGCGGCGATCCTTTTTTCCGACATTCTGGTGCCGCTGGAAAAAATGGGAGCCCCCCTGGAATTCCATGAAAAGCGGGGGCCGGTTTTTCTTGAGCCGATTCGGGACAGGGCCGGGATGGAGAAGCTCCATGTTCCCGATCCCGAGGCGGAGCTTGGCTATGTCATGGAGACCATCCGGATTTTGCGGAAGGAATTGGCAGGACGGGTGCCGCTCATCGGTTTTTCCGGAGCGCCATTCACCCTGGCCACCTATCTCATCGAGGGCGGATCGTCTAAAAATTACTTTCTGACCAAAAAGATGATGTACACGGATCCGGAACTGTATCGGGATCTGATGGACAAGATCACCGACTGTACCATCGAGTATCTCAAGGCCCAGGCCGCGGCCGGAGCCCAGGCTCTACAAATCTTCGACTCCTGGGCCGGAGTTTTGGCGCCAAACGATTTTGCCGAGTTCGCCATTCCTTATGTAAAGCGGATCATTGCGGCCCTGAAAGAAAGCGGCGTGACGGTGCCCATCATCTATTTCGCCAACAACGGGGCGACCTTGCTGCCCCAGTCGCTTGAGAGCGGGGCGGATGTGCTGGGGTTGGACTGGCGGCTGCCCATCGACGAGGCGGTGAAGGTGGTGGGTCAGAAGGTGTCGCTCCAGGGCAATATGGATCCCATCGCCCTGCTGCTGCCGCCGGCCAAGATGGAAAAGCTGATCCAGGACATTCTTGATCAGGCCAAGGGTGCGCGGGGCCATATCTTCAACCTTGGCCACGGCATTGTCCCGGAGATCCCGCCGGAGCAGGCGAAGTTTTTCGTTGAGGCGGTGCATCGGCTGAGCAGAAAAGGGTAGCAGGGTGATTCCCTCCATTGCCCAGTGTTTCCAGCTTATGGAGCAGTATGCGATGCTGCCCAATATCCGGGAGCATTCCGTGATGGTCGGCCGGGTGGCCAGCCTCATCGGCCGCGGTTTGGCGCGGGGTGGGCGGAATCTTTCCCAGGAGCTTATCGTCAGCGGGGCGCTGTTGCACGACATTGCTAAAACCGTCAGCCTTGAGACGGATCTGCGCCACGACGAACTGGGGCGGGATATTTGTCTGCGGCATGGCTTTGTTGAATTGGCCGATATCGTGGCCGAACATGTTGTTCTGAAAAACGGGGTGCCGGTCCGGTGCATGGAAAAGGAAGTCGTTTATTACGCGGATAAGCGGGTGCTGCACGACGAAGTGGTGGGGCTTGATGCTCGGCTCGACTATATCATCCAGCGTTATGGCAACGAAGATACGGCGCTGCACGCCAGAATCCGGCAAAACTTCGCCCAGGCCCATGCCATCGAAGAGAGGCTTTTCGCCGGTCTTGATTTTTCCCCGGAGGAACTGGGCGAACGCTTAAACGGGGATCTTTTTTTGCTGGAGGCGATTGAGGCATGAGTGAACCCATCGGCGTCATTTTGCTTAATCTCGGCGGGCCTGAAACCCTGGCCGATGTCGAACCGTTTCTGCTCAATCTCTTTTCCGACCGCACCATCATCCGGCTTTCCCCTTTTCCTTTTCTGCAGAAATTCATTGCCGGAAGGATCGCGGCCAAACGGGCTCCGAAAAGCCGGGAGGCCTACCGGTTGATCGGCGGCGGCTCCCCTTTGGCCCGGATTACCGGGGAACAGGGGAGTGCCCTCCAGGATGCTCTGGCTGGTCACGGCACCTTCGTGGTGCGCATGGGCATGCGTTACTGGCACCCGAATGCGGCTGCTGCCCTGGCGGAATTCGCCCAGGCCGGAATCCAGCGCATTGTGGCCCTGACCCTCTACCCCCATTATTCCCGCGCCACCACCGGCTCATCCCTGGATGATCTTCGCAAAGCTGCCGTTGTATCCGGGCACACCTTTGAATTTGCCGAGATCCGGGAATGGCCGGTGCAGCCGGACTATGTCGCCTGTCTGGCAAAAAGCATTCAGGATGGGATGGCGGGATTCAACAAGGAGCCGGTGCAGTTGGTTTACAGTGCGCACAGCCTGCCGGTGTCTTTCATTCGGGAAGGCGATCCCTATCTGGATCAGATCAAACAGACCATCGCTGCCGTGGAAAAATTGACCGGCATATCCGGTGAGCTCTGCTTCCAGAGCCGCAGCGGACCGGTGGAGTGGCTTGCGCCTTCCACCCCGGAGATGCTGCAAACCCTTGCCGATCAAGGCTGCAAAAATATTCTTATGGTGCCGATCAGTTTTGTTTCCGACCATGTGGAAACCCTCTACGAGATCGATCTGCTGTATAAGGATCAGGCGCAAGAGCTCGGGATGCGCCTGGTTCGCTCCGCCTCCCTCAATACCCATCCTCTCTTCATTACAGGACTGGCGAGTCTGGTGCTCGATGCCTGTCGCCACCATCATTTCCTGGCCTGATCTTTTTATCCGTTTCATGGTGCGTTGTGCTTTCCCGTTTTTCGTATATGCCGCTCTCTGCTATGATGATGCATTGGCCGGGCGCAGTGTCCGCCGTTATCAAGGGAGAATCAGGATGCGACAGGGGATGAAAAGAGCCGTATGCGGGATGGCGTTGAGTGTGTTGCTGGCGGCTTCGCCGGTCATGGCCGGCACCGCAGAATTTCTGGAGTTGTTGAACATTTTGCGTGACAACGGCACGATTAAGGAGCAGGACTATGCCCGCTTGAAAAACGCGCTACTGGCCGAAGTGCCGGGAAAACCGGCATCGACTCCGATTGCGATGTCGGCGCAATCGCAGCCGGTGGCTCCGGTCGAAAGCGGGGTGCCGCTCAAGATAGATACCGAAGGTGGCCTGGAAATAGCCACTTATGACGGCCGGTTCAGCTTCGGCATCGGCGGCCGACTCATGGCCGATGCGGCTTTCTACAACGAAGACCGGAATCAGCTCAGCAACGGCACCGAACTGCGGCGCGCCGAACTCGAACTCGCCGGTGTGATCGACTACGACTGGGCCTATGAGTTTGAGTTGGATTTTGGTGACGGCAATGTCGATGTGAATGATGCCTATGTCACCTACCAGGGCTTTGCGCCGTTGCTGCTGAAGGTCGGGCAGTTCAAGGAGCCCTTCAGCATGGATGAGCTGACCAGCTCGAAGTATGCGACTTTCATGGAATCAGCATTGCCCAATGCCTTTGCGCCGGGCCGTCATCTCGGTATTGGGGTGGCCAACGCCTGGGAGGATGCCACGGTTGCCGCCGGGCTCTTTGGCGAGGCGTTTGACGATGCGGCGGAGAACACCGACCCCGATAAAAAGGGTGACGAGAGCTGGGGGCTGACCGGCCGCCTCACCTGGGCGCCGATTCATGCCAAGCGTCAGGTGTTCCATCTGGGCGCCTCCTCATCCTATCGGCAGTTGGGCGACGATGCTGAGGACCACCGGCTCCGCTTCCGGGCCCGGCCGGAGTCGCATCTCACCAACGATCTCCGCTATGTGAACACAGGCCGGATCGACAAAGTGGAGGACTATATGCTCTCTGGTCTGGAAACAGCCGGGGTGTATGGCCCCCTCTCTTTTCAGGGCGAATACATCCGCGCCGACCTGAGCCGGACCGACGGCAGCCCGGATCTCCATTTTGATGGGTGGTATGTGCAATCCAGCTGGTTCTGGACCGGAGAGTCCCAGAACTATTCTGTGACCAAGGGCACCTTCGGCAAAATCAAGCCGCTTAACAAATACGGTGCTTTTGAGACTGCGGTGCGCTTGAGTCGGATTGACCTTACCGACGATTTGGTGCGGGGAGGAGAGGAGGAGAGTGTCACTTTGGCGATCAATTGGTATCTGAATCCGTACTTGCGGCTCATGGCCAATTATATCTGGATAAACAACGATGCCGACGCCGATGCTGCCGGTGAGGTGACCGGCAATGATGATCCCGAGGTCGTGCAGTTCCGTTTTCAGGCGGCATTTTGATGGAGGGAGTTGTGGTAAAATTAACAAAAACAAGGAAATTCTGGCGCTTGCGGTTGGTTGCGTTCGGCGTGTTCTTCATGGCCATGGCTGGTTGGGCGCTGCCGGTGGTGGCGGAGCCGGCCCGGCATGAGGTGTTGGTGATCGCCAAGGTGAGCATGGACCCCAAGAAACACTACCGCTACCTGAAGCCCATGGTGGATTACGCGGCAGAGCGCATGAAGGATCTGGGCATCAAGGAAGGCCGGGTGCTGATGGCCAAGGACAACGCGCAGATGATTCAATTCATCCGGCAGGGGCGGGTGGACTGGGTCACGGAACCCACCTTTTCCGCGGTGCTCTTCGAGGAGGCAACCGGCGCCGAATTTTTACTCGACAAGTGGAAAAAAGGAGTGCCGGTTTACCATTCCGTCTTTCTCACCCGCAAGGGAAGCGGCATCCGCACCTTGAATGATCTGGTCGGCAAGGTGATTGCCTTCGAGGACCCGGGCTCCACCAGTTCGTATTTCGTTCCATCCTATCTGCTGCTCCGGGCGGGCCACAAAATGGTGGAACTTGGCTCGGTGCGGGAAAGGCCGCCGGCCGATGCCATCGGGTACGTATTCGCCGGTCAGGAGATTAATGTCGCCATGTGGACTTACAAGGGATTGGTCGATGCCGGTGCCTTGAGCAATCTCGACATGGAGGACGACGACGATGTCCCCCTTTCCATTCGTGAACAACTGGATATCTTCCACCGTTCTGCGAACTTTCTGCGTTCCGTGGAGATGGTGCGGGCCGATCTGCCTGTCCCGCTCAAGAAAAGGCTGCGCGAGATCCTGCTGGCCAGCGACAAAGATCCGGCTGCGGTCGAGGTGCTACGCGCCTATGAAAAGACGGTCAAATTTGAGGAGTTCGACAAGAAGGACATCGAGTCCATAAAAGAGGTGCGCGAGATCATTCGTTATATGAAGAAACGGGGTATGGCACCATGAAGATGGGTTTGCGGGCGAGATTTTCGCTGGTGATTCTTGCCCTGATCCTGGTCATTGTCTTGGCCCTGAGCGGTATTCTGCTGACGCAGTTCCGCATAGCCAATCAACATGCCGGCGACGCGACCGCGCGCGGCATGGAAAAAACTTTGCTTCACCAACTGGAGCAGCGCGGTGTGGTCATGACCCGCTTCCTTGCCGAAAACCTGGCCAATCCGCTCTACCGGTATGATCTGGAGGCCATGAACCAACTGACCGGGGCAGCCTTGAGTCAGGAGGACATCATGTACATTTACGTCTTTGATGACCAGGGGCGGATCGTGCATGATGGTCATGATGATATCCCGACCTATGGCCAAAAGTTGGAGGATTCGGTCTCTCTGGCCGCAGTGCAGGCAGAGGATCTCCTGGTGCAACAGGGGGCGGAGGCTATTGATGTGGCGCTCCCGGTGTTTATCGGAGAAACCCGACTCGGCGGGGTTCGGCTTGGGCTGTCGCTGGCCAATATCCGGCGTGACTCCAGCGTTGTGGAGGAGGAGATTGCTGCGCTCAGCATCAAACAGAGCCAGCGGACCATGGCGGTGCTTGTGGCCATCACCCTGGTGCTTACTGTGCTCGGAACACTCGCCGCCTATTGGATTTCCCGGCGGCTCAGCCAGCCTATTCTTGAACTGGCCACCCAGGTGCGGCGTGTGGGCTCCGGCGAGCATGGCGTGGAGGTGGCGGTGACGCGGCAGGACGAGCTGGGTGAACTGGCTGACTCGTTTAACACCATGTCCCGGAAAATCGCTCGGGCCAGCGAGGAGTTGCGCATGGCCAACTCTACCCTGGAAAAAAGGGTGGATGAACGCACGGTGGAATTGAGGCAGGCCATGTATGCAGCCGAGGCCGCTAGCCGGGCCAAATCTGATTTTCTGGCCAACATGAGCCATGAGATCAGGACGCCGATGAACGGCATTATGGGCGCGGCGCAACTTGTCCTTGGCGACGACCGTTTGACCGCCGACCAGCGTGAGTATCTGGAGATGATCACCATGTCGGCCGAGCGACTGCTTGGAGTTATCAACGATATTCTTGATTTTTCCCGTATCGAGGCGCAGCGGCTGACGCTGGAATCGAACGATTTCAGCCTGACCGAGATGCTGGCCCATCTCCAATGGGAGTTCGGGCTGAAGGCGACTGACAAGGGACTGGCGTTGTCCTTCGAGATCGATCCCGAGGTACCGGGAAGCCTCACCGGGGATGCCGGACGATTGCGGCAGGTTCTCGTGAATTTGCTCGGCAATGCCCTTAAATTCACCGAGGCGGGCGCGGTGTCGCTCCGGGTTGGTGTCGGCGACCGGCCCGCAGCCGATACCGTGGTGTTGCGTTTTGTGGTGCAGGATTCCGGCATCGGTATACCGGAGGAGATGCACCATCTCATCTTTGCGCCCTTTTCCCAAGCGGATACCTCGGCACGGCGCAAGTATGAAGGGTCGGGGCTGGGACTCTCGATTTGCTCTCAGCTGGTGGAGCTGATGGCGGGCCGTATCTGGTTCGAGAGCACCCTGGGCAAGGGCACCACGTTCTATTGCACCATGCCTTTTTCGATTGCTGGCCGGGAGGTGCATGCAGTCCCAGCCGGGCAGATTGAGCTGGCAGGCCGGCGGGTGCTGGCCATTGACGATACTCCAGACAATCGCCATATCGTCGAGCAGATGCTCAAACGGTGGGGGATGCGGGTTGATCTTGCCGAAAGCGGTCGTCAGGGGCTGGAACTTGTGGCCGCAGCCAAGGCGGCCGGTGATCCCTTTGAGTTGATACTGGTCGACGACCTGATGCCGGAAATGGACGGTATTGTCACAGCGCAACGGCTGCAGGAGGAGCAGAGTTCGGTGCCGCCGGTGATCATGCTTTCCTCTTCCGTGAATCGGGCCGAGACCGACAAAAGAGGGAGAGTGGCCGATTTTCTGCAAAAGCCGCTTCGGCAGCCAGAATTGCATGAGGCGATTGTCCGGACGCTGGGCAAGACGCAACCTCCTGCAGAACGTGGTCTTGAAATTGAACCGGAAACGCGGCTGCAGTGGCGGATTCTGCTGGCGGAGGATAATCCGGTCAACCAGAAAGTCGCAGCCCGCATCCTCGAAAAAAATGGCCATACCGTGTTGCTGGCCGATAATGGCCGGGAGGCAGTGGATATCCACGCCCGGGAGCTTTTCGATGCAGTGTTGATGGATATCCAGATGCCGGAGATGGACGGGTTTGAGGCGACCCGTGCGATCAGGGAAAGAGAAGAGGGCACCGGGCGCCACGTGCCGATCATCGCTCTTACGGCCCATGCCCTTCAGGGGTATGCAGAAAGGTGTTTGGCCGCCGGGATGGATGGATATATTTCCAAACCGGTAAAGCCCAAGGAATTGCTGCTGGAGTTGCAACGGGTCTTCGAGCGGGTTGCGGAACACGGCTGAGTCAATGCCGGAGCGTCCAACGAGTAGAACGAGAATGGTTCGAGCAGGCAGACCATCGGTTGGTTGGGCGGTTTGCTTTCAGGGCCATAGCGACCGGTGAAGGGGCTTTCTTCCTCTACTCCGGAGATGCTGGAGCACTTGGCAGTCTAGGGCTGCAAAAATGTTCTTTATGGTGCCGATCAGTTTTGTCTCCGAACATGTGAAAACCCTCTACGAGATCGATCTGCTGTATAAGGAACAGGCGAAAGCACTTGGCATGCGCCTTGTTCGTTCTGTCTCCCTCAATACCCATCCTCTCTTCATTAAAATGGCTGACCACTTGGTGGAGGATGCCTGCAGAAAGAAGAGCTGGCTTTGATTTCTGGTTTTTTTCCGCTGTTCCCGCCCTGATTCGTATCACGGATCGCTCTTTTCTTCCTGAGCGGCAAGCTTTTCTGTCTCATCCCGACGTGTTTCAAGTCCAATTCCCGCAAAAGAAGAATACTGCGCCCATGCGGCATATTGTCGCAGGAGTATTGGTCAGTTCCTGACGGCCCTTCCCCAAGAAAATGGTGGGTCGGAATGGGGCTGGTTCGCCCGCGTTTCATTTTGTGCTGAAATAACAAAGGGATAAATTTATAAATCATGGATGGTACCGTTCTTGCTAATACCGGAATCAGGAATAGTCCACCGGATGTATTGCGTCTCTCCGTATCCGGCACCCGTTCCTGTGTTCACCTTATTGAGGAAGTATCTGCGGATTCAACCAAAGATGGATACGGCTATCGCCTATCGGTCTATTAACTCCAGGATGAACAAAAGAGATGGGAAAAATGGGAACAGCACAAATCGCAAATAACGATCGTCGGTCTCTCGCCCGCATGCCATTCAATCTTAAATTCCGTATTCGGGAGGACAGCGGCAAGCAGACCTTTCTTGCTACAAGCTGCGATATCCATCCTTGCGGAATCCAGTTGGAAACCGATGCGCCTGTCGAACCGCAGATGGAGGTGGAACTGTGGCCGGAGGACAATATCCTCGACAGCTATTACGTGCATGGCGAGATCAGTTGGGTCAAGGCGTTGAACGGCAGCGGCAAAACGCTGTGCGGGATTAATTTTAAAAGACGGGTTGACTGGAATATCCCTCTGCCCGTTCTGACCAGGACATACACCAGCCCCAAGGGTTCCGGGGTGTTGACCTCCACGGATTTTATTCTCGACAGTATTGTGGATGGGGTCTTCAGCGTCGATCAGAACTGGCGGATTACCTCCTTTAATCGGGCGGCTGAGGAATTAACCGGATGGAAGCGGGAGGATGCTATGGGCAAAACCTGTAAAGAGGTTTTCAAGTCCAACTGCTGCGGCAAGGACTGTGTGCTCGCCGAAAGTATCGACTCGAAAAATCCGGTGGAAAACAAATCGGTTTTTATCACCCATGCCAATGGTACCCGGATCGGCGCTACGATCAGCGCAACCCCTTTGCTGGATAATAAAAATAACGTGGTGGGCGGCGTTCAGGTTTTCCGCAGCGCCAAGGCCTCCATGCACCGGGCTGTGATTCTCGATAATATTGCCGACGGGGTGTTTACCGTGGACACCAACTGGCGGGTCACCTCTTTTAATAAAGCGGCGGAACGGATTACCGGCTTACCCAGGGAAGTGGCGATCGGCAAGCCGTGTAGCGAGGTCTTCCATGCCAGCATCTGCGGGGATTCCTGCGCCATCGCTTGCAGCATCAGCACCGGCAAGCCGGAAACCAACCGCTGTATTACCATCTGCAATGTGGATGGGGCCAGGGTGCCGGTGTCCATCTGCGCCGCTCCCATGTACGACAGTAATGGCAACCTGATCGGCGGGGTAGAAACTTTTCGGGACCTACGAGTGGTCAAGGCCCTGCAAAAAAAGCTCTTTCAGCGGGAACGGCTGGGCGACATGATCAGCAAAAGTGCGCCCATGAAGAAGATTTTTGAAATTCTCCCCCAGATTTCCCAGAGCGAAAGCAATGTGCTTATTCTCGGCGAATCGGGAACCGGAAAGGAGCTGATCGCCTGGTCATTGC
>VMSS01000272.1 GCA_013791995.1 Desulfurivibrio sp.
AGTCTTATAAACCGGTCTTTCCACCATATGCCCGATAACTTCCATGCACCAATAAAACAAATAAACACATATATCAATGCTCCTAATTTGACATCGTAAAGATTATTCTTGCAATTACTTCGGGAATTTACTATAGCCGTATTCATGAAATCAACCCCGGAGAAAGATCCGTAAACCCAGGAGGAAATCTTATGTCACCCCGCAGACGGCATTCCGCCGTATTGGGGGGCGTTTTGTGTCCTTCGTGAAAAGCTACCGTCACCATTTTCAATCCTATCGTCATAATGTCACAGAAAAGGCCCGGCAGTATGCCAGCGGTCTGATGCAGGCGGGTTCGCGCAAGAATATGGACCGGATGGCCGAAGTGGTTCCGGATTCTAAATCGCGTAATCTTCAACAGTTTTTGACTCACAGCAAGTGGAGCGCTCAGGATGTCATCGATCAGGTCGCCGGTGATGCGAATGAACTTTTGGGCGATGAGCAGCAGACCGGCTTTTTCATCGACGAAAGCGGATTTGCCAAACAAGGGCCGATGTCGGCGGGTGTTGCCCGGCAGTGGTTGGGCCGGCTTGGCAAAGTCGATAATGGCCAAGTGGCGGTATTTGGAGTACTTGGCAAAGACCGTTTTGCAGTACCGGTGGATGTTCGACTCTACCTTCCCAAGACATGGATAGAAGACCGGCAGCGGTGTGATAAAGCCAGCATACCCGAATCGCACCGTGTTTTCCACACCAAAGATGCGCTGGCACTTGAAATGGTTCGGCACGCTCGGGCAAATGGTCTTCGGTTTAGCTGGGTAGGTGCAGATGGGGGCTATGGAAAAGGCCCTGGATTTTGTATGGCCTTGGATCAAATGGGAGAGCGGTTTGTCGTTGATCTTCATTCGGATTTTACGGTTTACATAGACGATCCCCATCCCTACATACCTGAGAAGAGAAATAAACAGGGTCGTCCCTTCACCCGCTATCGAACAGACGCCAGAAGCTATGAGGTCAAAGAAGTTGTAGAGCTTTTTAAGCTTTCGGATCAGCCTGTATTGAAACTGCGCAAGACCAGCCGTGGGCCGCTTAAAGTTCGGGCGCTGCGCGTGCCGGTATATGTATGGGACGGAGACGCTTCCGAGGCGAAACGCTGCATTCTGGTGGCTACCAAGACACTGGGCAAGAATCCGGAGACCAAGATATCGTTGAGCAATGCAGCCGAGACGACCCAACTCAAAAGGCTGGCCTGGATGCAGCGTCAGCGCTATTGGATCGAGCGGGCGTTTGAGGACGGAAAAAGCGAGTGCGGTATGGCGGATTATCAGGTTCGCAAATGGAACGCATGGCATCATCATATGGCTCTGGTAATGATGGCGATGTTGTTTATGCTCACTGAAAGAATGCGCCATAAGGCTACCTATCCGCTACTATCGTGTTCGGATATTGAAGAATTACTCTCGCATTTTTTACCGCGGCGCGATGTCTCAGAAGCAGAAGTTATCCGCCAGCTTGAAGATCGACACCGCAGACGCCTATCTGCCATAGAATCACACACGCGAACACAACGAAAGCGGCTACAGCAGAATGGCTAAACTAAATTTACGAAGTCAAACTAATTTCAACTCAACAGCGTTTGTATAAATGCAG
>VMSS01000180.1 GCA_013791995.1 Desulfurivibrio sp.
ATCAAAAAGAAGCACCGGCGGGTCGGCCAGAAGAGAACGTCCGATGCTTACCCTTTGTTTCAAACCCTTTGATAAGACCTGTATCTTGTTATGGCGATACGTCAGCAAATTGAATTCCTGCAAGATTTCTTCGATTCGCGAATACGGTATCTGAAAAAGGCGGGCAAAAAGTTTAAAATTGTACTCGACGGAAAAAAAATCAAAAAGGTTGGGCGTCTCCGGGACAAAACCGATTTTTCTCACCAATGCTATCCTGTTTTTCAGATTGATCCCATCCACCAAAACTTCTCCGCTGTCGGGAAGTATCCAACTGGCTAACATTTTCAGAAGAGTAGATTTCCCTGCCCCGTTGTGTCCGACAATGGCAATCAGCTCTCCTTTTTCCACTTCAAAGCTGGTCTGCAGAAGCCCTCTTTGTCCATTATAGATTTTTTCAAGATTATGAACCTCAATCAGCATAACGACTCTCCGTCTTTTTCTGCAACGCCTCCCGCACCTTAACAGCCAGGTCATTCATCGAGAATGGCTTCTGGATAAAATTTGTGCCCTCGCCCAGCACACCCCGGTGAGCTATCACGTTGGCTGTATAGCCGGACATGAACAGAATTTTCAGGCGGGGGTTACGTGTTTGCATACGTTCAGCCAAATCACAGCCGTTCATTCCGGGCATGACCACATCGGTGAGGAGCAGGTGGATTTCGCCCGCGTGTTCCTCGGCCACCCCAAGGGCCTCATGCGGCGTGCTTGCGGCAATTACCCGATATCCTAATTTTTCCAGCATCAGCTTGCTCATCTTCAGGAGCGCAGGTTCATCCTCCACCACCAGCACCATTTCGCCGTGGCTGAGAGGAATTTCCGCGATCCTTTCCCGCTTGATTTTGAAGACTTGATCCGCGTACCGGGACAGGTAGATTTTAAAGGTCGTTCCTTTTTCCGGTTCGCTGTAGACGTTGATGAATCCGTTGTTCTGCTTGACGATACCATACACCACGGAGAGCCCCAAGCCGGTTCCCTGGCCCACCTCCTTGTTCGTGAAAAACGGCTCGAAAATTTGATCGAGGGTTTTCTTGTCCATGCCGCAGCCATCATCGCTGACGGCCAGCAGCACATACTCTCCTGCGACAAACCCAGGATGCTCAGCGCAGTAGGCTTCATCAAAGGCTACATTTCCCGTTTCGATAGTAACCTTGCCGACGTCAACAATGGCATCCCTGGCGTTGACACAAAGATTGGCCAGGAGCTGGTCGATTTGAACAGGGTCCATCTTGACCGGAGCTAATTCAGCCCCGGGCAGCCAGGCCAGATCAATGTTCTCGCCGATAAGCCGCCGCAGCATATTGAGCATGCTCTCCACGGCCTGATTCAGGTCAAGCACCACAGGAACGATTGTCTGCTTGCGGGCAAAGGCCAACAATTGCCGGGTTATGTCCGTGGAGCGCTTCCCAGCCTTGATGATTTCCTTAAGATCGGCATACAGTGGCTGGACCGGGTCCACCTTGCGCAGAGCCAGTTCCGCATAACCGAGGATCACCGTGAGCATATTGTTGTAATCGTGGGCCACACCGCCTGCCAGCAAGCCAATCGCTTCCATCTTCTGGGCCTGTTGAAACTCGGCCGTAAGCAGGAGATGCTCGGTTATGTCCCGGCCGACGGACACATAGTTGACGATCTTACCCGAAGCGTCGCGAACCGGAGAAATCGTCGTTTCCTCGGTGTAGAGAGTGCCGTCTTTGCGTTTGTTGACAATTTGACCAGTCCAGGTTTTGCCGCCGGAGATGGTAGCCCAAAGATTGCGGTAAAACAGTTCGTCCTGCTTGCCGCTTTTGAGGATGCGCGGATTCTGGCCGACGACCTCTTTTCCGCGGTAGCCTGTCATCCGCTTGAAGGCCGGGTTGACGAACTGGATGGCCCCCAGGGCATCGGTCATGACAATGCCTTCTCCGACCTGCTCGATGGCCGCCATCAAACGCGCACGCTCGGCCTTGGCTCGCTTCTGGGCGGTGATGTCACGGATGTTGCACTGGATCACCTTGCTGTGATCCACCAGGTACACATTGCTGACAAACTCCACGGCGACGGAATGCCCATCATGGGTTTCCAGCGGCAAATCTTCGTAGCGGATGTATTCGTTTGCTTGCAGCGTCTGGAAAGCGTCCTTGGACGCAGCAATATCTTTGAACGCACCGATTTCCCAGATATGTTTCCCGCGGAATTCGTCGTAAGAGTAACCGAGTAACTGTATCAGGAATGGATTGACATCAGCCACCTTGCCTGTCTCGGCATCAAGAATCAAGATCCCGTCCTTGGCTGACTCAAAAAGCCGTCGGTAGCGCTTTTCGGAATCTTGCAGCGCCTCAAGGGCCTCTTCCTGCCGTGCAATTTGTTTACTCAATTCAATATTGGCAAGAAAAATTTGATTCTCACCATTTGTATCTTGCATAGTCACAGCCTCAATCTTCTTATCGAAGATTACCCGGAAAAGTTCCGCCGAACCTTCGCCGCGATTTGGCGATTCGTCATCTTGTCAGCTGCTACAATGCCTGCGATGCATTCACCAAGTTTGTTTTTTCAAGACGTGCTTTCAATGCATCCTTTGCCTCACCAGGACCAAATATCAAAATGGGTTTTGCCTCACGAATATCCGCAATGACCTCATAATCATGTTCCGCGGTCGATTTTACAGCGAACACATTATTCTGCAGTTCAGGAGATCACCTGCCATTTCCCCATTTACAAAACCAGTTCCAGGGGAGTGATTCCGGCTGTTCCTTAACAATCCGGAAATGGCACGTTCATTTGTTAAGCTTGCCAGTGATATCTCGAACCCCATCGCGCAATACACCACAGGCAATATCTACTTCGGCTTTAAGATGATCCCACGCATCTTCGTTCACCTCGCCCAGTTTCTTAAGCTTTGCCTTCATGGCTTCAGCCCCCAGTTCAAGGTCATCAATCTGCTTGGCATATTTGATCCGGGCGTCAGCGGCGGAGATTTTCGCCTTAGCCCGCAACCCGGCCAATTTCGCCTGCGCCAGCTCCACCTCAGCCTCTATCTTCTGCTTGTATGCTTCTTTGGTGCTCATAACGCATCTCCCTTGTTATTGGGTTCATATTTTTTTGGCTTTCTTGAAAAGTCCGAATAATAACAGCAGGATCACAGCCCCCATAGCATCTGTCACGATTGAGCCGATTAAATCGCCCGCAGCAATTGCCAAAAACATGAACAAGAACCCACCTACGACCCCACCGATAAGGCCACCAATAATGTTCCCTGCAAGCCGCCCCCAAAAACGCCTATTGCCAGAAAAAAGAGCAAGCTTATCCAGGCAAGAGACACAGAAACCCAAGCGACAGGGCAACAAGAGGTAATGCGGACTTGATTCGAAATATCATGAAAAATTTCCTTGAATGATTTTTTATTTGCCCATTCAATAAGGACTGCATTATCGAGGCTAGCTTTTCTTGCTTCCCACAAGCAGGAGACCGGCGCCAAGCATGATAGCTCCCACGCCGGCCCAAACCGGAACGTTGACCTTCTGCTTTTCTTGTACCGACAACTCGAGATCTCCCAGCTTGGCCTGATGGGTATCCGTGGTATAGCTGAAATTGCCATACACCAACCCCAGAATCCCAGCCACGATCAGCAGGATTGCCGCAATCTTCACTCCGTTCATAAAGCCTCCTCTTACTATTAAAGAAAAACTCTCGGCCCCTTTGCCCAGAGCAGCGCCGCATAAAGTATTTAAGGCAAGCTAAAGGCGCCGCCCCTTAATGATACGCAGCAGAACCACCACGACCGCGATGACCAGTAGAATATGAATAAATCCACCCATGGTGTGCGAGGTGACAAACCCCAAAAGCCAGAGGACGATCAGAACGACGGCAACTGTCTCAAGCATTTTGCTTCTCCTTGTGCCATAATAGAATTCTCGGGAGTTGCGCTAGCTGGCCATTATCCGGTTTATATCTTTCTGCCTTCCCGAAGGGACACAGCATGCGGCAAGCCCTGCCCAGCTTTCATCAACGCTTTTTCCGGCACCATCTTTTCCCGCCCGAGAAAAGGTCATAAACGTCATCCCTAGCTGAATCCGTTCCCTGCGCCACGATGCCCTGATAAAAAATCTTCCGACCCAAGAATGAGCAGGGAAATTACCCTGTTCAACCGAACCGGCAAGAGTCCCCGCAATGTGCGGTTACCAGCCCAGTTGAACAGAATGCCCATGGCGGATAAAAACAGGTACCACGCCTGAATGCTATGTGAGTTTCATAATTACGATCACTAAGATGACAACCACCAATACCGCGATTAAGAATCCCATTTTATTTCTCCTCTATAATCTTTTTTATATTTACTACACTAAGTGCAGAATCACATATACCAATACAACGACAACCAAAACAGCGATAACAAATTCCATATTGCCCTCCTTTTCAGGTTTATCTGGTTCACAACCTGCTTTTATTCGGTCAACTGACGCAGACATTAGTTAATGACCAACAATAGACAGGCGCGACTTTTGAATATTGCTTACAATTTCCCCCTCGTTTCGCTAAATTTCAATGCATCTTTTCAATGCCCTTTATTGCGAAATAAAGAGAAACGCCCTTTGGTGTTTCTATATGATGTTTAAAGCAGAATGTGTGCCAGAAGGGTTACTGCCCGAGGACAAGTTCCAATGATGCTGAAATCATTGGAACTTGTGTGGAAAATGCGGAGAAAGGAGAGATGTCGTGCGGGGTGCTGCCACCTGACATATCAGGAGACTCCTGATATGTCAGAAATTCTTTTATTTCTTTGGATGCCCAATTTTTGCATTCTCGACTCAAGCGTCTTTGGATTGAGGCCCAAAATCGTTGCTGCGCCACTTTTGCCGCTTACCCGCCATCCGGTGGAGTCCAGAACATCGACAATATGGTTTCTTTCCAAATCTTCGAGCGTCCCTGCCTGACAGACGACTGGCGAAGCAGTTTTTGGCAAATCTAAATGCAGCGTAGATCCATTAGAAACAATCATCGCCCGCTCGGTAACATTCCTCAGTTCCCTCACGTTGCCCGGCCAGGAATACGTCTGTATGACTTCAACGCTCTTCGGCGATATAGACTCGATCCGCTTGCCCATCTTCTTGCCGAACTCCTGAACAAAAAACCAAACGAGGGGCAATATGTCCTCCCGACGCTCACGAAGCGGCGGCACGAGAATCTGGAATACATTCAAACGGTAGAACATATCTTGGCGAAAATCGCCTGAACTGACCAAGCCGGCAAGATCGCGGTTCGTCGCCGAGATGATTCTGACGTCGACCTTTATGGTTCTGGGGTTGCCCAAACGTTCAAATTCACCGCTTTCCAAGACCCGAAGCAGCTTGGCCTGGAGATCCAGCGGCAAGGCGTCGATCTCGTCGAGAAAAATAGTTGAACCATCCGCAAGCTCAAACCGGCCTATCTGCCTTGCCAGTGCGCCGGTAAAAGCACCCTTCTCGCGTCCGAACAGTTCACTTTCGATCAGGGTCGGCGGCAGCGCCGCACAGTTGACGGTAATCATGAGTCGATCTCTGCGTCCACTCTGATTATGGACCGCATGCGCGAGCAGTTCCTTTCCTGTGCCGGTCTCTCCTTGAATCAGGACCGTCGCCCCGGTCGGCGCCACTTGTCCTACCTGCTTCAATACGGCCCTGACTGCGCCACTTTCGCCCACGAAATCCATATGTGCGTAAATCTGGTCTATTTCATCGCGGAGATACAGATTCTCGGCGCGCAATTGTTCTTTTAATTGCTTGATTATCTCAAGCGCTTCCCTGAGGGAGTCTGCCGTGGCCTTGCGGTCATCTATTTCGTTCGAGAGCCGTTGGTTTGCCTTGGTCAACTCTGTTGTCCTCTCACGCACGGTTCCATCCAGCGAGTCATAGGCCTGTTGCATCGCTATTTCCAACTGCCTGTGACATGTGACATCAACGATCGAGGTAAAGATGCAACCGTCACCATGCTTAGCAGCATCAACGGCGATGCTCTGAAATTGACCAGGGATCACGGTGCCGATATTTCTCCTGAGACCGATCTCGCATCTCTGGATAATCTGTTTTTGCAAAACGTCTTTGAGATGATCGGAGAAAACAGCCTTCCCGTCCGCATCAGAAATAAAATGAACAAACGGTTTGTTGAGCAGCTGCCGCCTCTCCATGCCAAGGAGTTGCGCACCGGAGAAATTTATCTCCCGAATCAGTCCATCCGCATCAAAGGTGAAATAGGCGATTGGTGAAAAATCGTATAGCTCGGAATATTTATCCCGCGAGAGCTCCAACTCTTCCTGGGTGCGACGCAGTTCAGCGTTCTGCATCTCCAACTCGATCCGGTGGACCTCGAGTTCATGGACGAGCCTCTGCAAGTCTTCCCGGGTCTGCGGGGCGTGCAGTCTCGCCGCTTCTGTCTGCAGCTGTTTTTCCGCTTTGCGGCGCAATGCGGTTGGTGTTTGCAAACTCTTCTTTTTGGTGCTTGCCATATGAGAGCCTCCTTTTTTCTACATTTTAAAAAGAAGTTCTTTTGGTGTCTGTCTGGTTACTTTTCTGCTTTTATCAGATCTTTGAGCCGAGCATTCTCCTGGCGCAGTTCCGTCTCCAACGTCTTGGCCGCAGTGATGTCCGCAAAGGTGATCACCACCCCGGCGATGACGTTCTCCATGGTACGGTAAGGCATGATGCGCACCGAAAACCAGCGCCCGTCCGTGGCGGAAATCTGTTTTTCCGAAAAAACCAGCTTCCGCAGAACGTCGCGCGCTTCTTCGGCCATGTCCGGATAGAGCAGGTCATTGGTGATGTCGGAAAGCGGTCGACCCACATCGCCGGGAAGCAGCTTGAAAAGTTTATCCGCCCCGGTGGTGAAACGTCGGATATTGAGCTTGTTGTCCAAGAAAATGGTGACGATTTCCGTACTGTTGAGCAGGTTATGCATATCGTCGTTCACTCGCGAAAGCTCTTCCATCTTGGACTGTTGCTCGGCGTTCACCGTCTGCAGCTCCTCGTTCAAGGACTGCATCTCTTCCCTGGAGGTGGTCAGCTCCTCGTTGGTGGACTGCAGCTCTTCGTTGGTGGACTGCAGCTCTTCGTTGGTGGAGGTGAGCTCTTCTTTGGAGGATTGCATCTCCTCGCGGGTCGATTGCAATGCTTCGTTGGCCTTCTGGACTTCCTGCTCCAGTTCGAGCACCCTGGCGCTGTCGGCTGAAATGGTCCGGGAGCGGCCAGACGTTTTCTTTTTTATAACCGTTGCCACGTCGGTGAAAACGATCATCACCATCCCTCGTAGCGCCTCCGGCTTTTCGATCGCTTGGATGGTTATATCAACACTCTGCGTAGTGCCGTTGGTCCCAACCTTAAGACCTTTGGCAATGACCGGCTCTTTTTGGCGGATCGCTTTCTGAAAACCGTTTCCCAGGTCGAAACGGATCTCTTCTCGTGCCATGGCGAAAATATTCCAGTTGGCCTTGCCCGCCGCCGGCTCCAGATATTTGCCGGTTCGTCCGCTGATATACAGGATATCACCCTGATCGTTGGTCAGAACGGCAGGCGGGGAAAAACGCTGCAAAAGCAGTTGATCCGCGAGAGACTGAAGATTAACTGTAGGTTTCAATATTTCTATCTCCTTAAAAACTCTCGGTGGGGCATGAACAAACGTCGATGCAAAAACAGACGGTTCGGCCAGCAAAACGGATTCGCGCCGTCGAAAGAGTCGCGATTTGGTGTGCAACGGCGCGAAAAGATCGGTGAAGGTGCTGACGGCTTCTGAACTTCCTAAAAACAGGATCCCGCCGGGGTTCAGGCTGTAGTGAAAAAGCGGTATGAGCTTTTTCTGTATTTCCGGTGTCAAATAAATCAAGAGGTTGCGACAGATGAGGATATCGAGCTTGGTAAAGGGAGGATGCATGATGACGTTTTGCGTTGCAAAGGTCACCATTTTCCGAATCTCCTTGCCGATCCGGTAGCCATTCCCTTCTTTGATAAAAAACCGTTGCAACCGCTTGGCGGACACATGCGCGGCGATGGTGGCCGGATAAAATCCATGGCGGGCCTTGTCAATTGCGTCCTGGTCCAGATCCGTGGAAAAAATCTGCAGGGTAAAATTATCCGTGGATTTGATCTGTTCCAGCGCCTCCGTCAAGGCAATGCCCAGCGAATATGCCTCCTCGCCGGTTGAGCAGCCAACCGACCAGGCCCGCAGCGTCCCGCCGCCTGGGCGGCCAGCCAGAAGTGCCGGGATGGCCTCGCCTTGCAGTTGCTCCCAGGCCTCCAGGTCGCGGAAAAAGTTGGTTACGCCAATCAAAAGCTCCTTAAAAAGGAAGTCCAGCTCCTGGGGGTTCTCCTGCAGAAAGCGGACATAAGAACCGATTTTACTGATCTGGTGGATGTTCATGCGCCGTTCGATCCGGCGATAGATGGTATTTTTTTTATACAGGGAGAAGTCTTGACCGGTCTTGGCCCGCAGCAGGATAACGATTTTTTCCAGGGAGCTTTGGTCCTTTTCCTCCGGCGGTGAATCCTCGGTCTTGCTGATGGTCAAAGTATGCCGGAGATAGTCGATAATTTTTCCGGGCAGATCATCTGCCGAGGCAACCACATCGGTGAGCCCCGCATTAATGGCGCTTTCCGGCATGCTGGCGAACCCGGACGAGGCAGGCTCCTGCGCCAGCGCCAATCCCCCCTTTGCCTTGATGGCCCGCAACCCCATCGTGCCGTCCGAGCCCATCCCCGACAGAATAACGCCGATACTTGCCTCCTGCCGGTCTTCGGCCAGGGAACTGAAAAAGAAATCGATGGGAAGACGCAGGCCGCGGGGCGCTGACGGCTCGAACAGGTGCAGCACCCCGTGCAGAATAGACATGTCCTTATTGGAGGGAATTACATACGCACAGTTCGGCTTGACCCGCATCCGATCCTTGACCTGGAAGACCTCCATCCCGGTGGTACGCTGCAGCAACTCGGGCAGGAGCCCCTGATGGGTCGGGTCCAGGTGTTGGACAATGACAAAGGCCATGCCGCTTTTTACCGGCACATGCCCCAGGAACTGCTCCAGCGCCTCCAGACCACCGGCAGAGGCGCCGATGCCGACAATGGGAAAAAGAATGTTTTTTTGACGAAGGGGGGCAACAACTGACGAAGAGGCGCGGGGATTTTTACCTTTCCCCAAAGGTTTTACCTGCTTCGACATAATAATTGCGTCCCATTTTTAGCATTATCCCAAAAGACGCTTCGCCACTCATGAGCTTTAATTATAACACGATTTGTCTGAAATTTGGCATTTTAGAAATTACAGGATTTCAAACAGTTAACAATGCAAGCTGATCGTCATATCCAGGTTTTTTCCGTCTTACAGAAGGCTGGCGACAGAGAACGAGGGTGCGCCGAGCCAGGTTTTTGCATCGTTTGAAAAACCGTAGCCCTCCGTTGGAACTCCCAGAGAATTCGTATCAAGCTTGCCGTTCATACTTTCATCATGGATGACGGCAAACGCATACCTTCCTGGGACGATGTCTTCAAAGTTGCAACATGCTTGCGTGTCACGAACTTTTATTATCATATTGTACCAATTCTAGACGGCCATGATCCAATAAAAATTTCCCGCCACCACATCATCAACGGCTATCTCCATGAATCTGGCGCCTAGCCTCCGCCTGAAGTCATGAGACAAGGCAAACGACTCCTTATTTCCAAGCAGCGTCTTGTTTGTACCCCCTTGTGTACCCCGTTGGATTCTTACACAAAAAAAAGGGGCTGCGGAAAACCCGCAACCCCTTACTATTACTGGTCGGGATGAGAGGATTCGAACCTCCGACCCCGTGCTCCCGAAGCACGTGCTCTACCAGGCTGAGCCACATCCCGACATTTCAATTACATTTCAATATTTTCTCCGCCGATTTCAAACGAAAAAATGTGGACCATATGTACCCAGAGTTTTTTGAGGCGTCAACAAAAAAAAGAAGGCAGGAACTCCCTTCTCAAGGAGTACCTGCCTTGTCTGTTGAACAGCGACAGTGACTGATGAAAATCAGTTTACTTTACTGATTCAGCAAGCTTGCTGCCGGGCTTAAAGCGAGCAACCTTCCGGGCCTTGATGGTGATGGCCTTTCCGGTCTGAGGATTGCGCCCCTGACGGGCCGCCCTCTTGGTAACTGAAAATGTGCCAAACCCAACCAAAGTTACCTTGTCACCCTTCTTCAAAGCGGTGGTAACTGCGGCCAGCATGCCACCAAGGGTCTTCTCAGCTGCAGCCTTGCTGATACCGCCAGCCTTTGCCATGTTCTCGACTAATTCACTTTTGTTCATTCCTCTCCTTCCTCCTCGTGAATTTAGAGATTCTCTGCCTTCTACAAGCACCGTAATACAGTTGCCTTAGGGGCGATTTAAACTTATGTGATGTGATTGTCAAACAAAAAAAAGCACCTGTCAAACAAAAAATGCGATGAAATAAGAAAAAAATGGCATGTCGATACATTTTTTCCAGCTGCTTTTCGGCAAAAAATCATCCTATCCAGTCCGATCGTCCCTGTTGATCAATTACAACATTACGCAAACCGAGAAGCAAAAACTCACCCTTAATAATTGCAAATACGTCTTTTTTCTGTATTTCACATAAATCTTTATTAACAACAACAATGGTTGCAATCTCTTCGCACAGGCGCACCCGCACTCCCATAAAACCTATTTTATGCAGCAATGCCTCACACTGGGCAACCAATACGATTTTTTCTCTGGTAATGGGCTCACGTTGCGCAATTCTGGTGGCCAAGCACGATGAAGCATGCACATCCCAGGTTGGCAAAGCAAATTCCCTGCTCAACATCCGAATCTCATTTTTTGTGAACCCGACCTCCGCCAGAGGGGTCTGAACCTTCAGTTCAGAAACAGCCTGTAACCCCGGCCTATCTTGGCCGAGATCATCATGGTTGGTTCCGTCGAACAACAGGGCGCCCTGAGGAAAAAACAAATCGGCTAAGAATGTTTGATAGATTTTTTTCTTGCAGAGATAACAACGGGTGGAATCATTGGCCACGAACTCAGGCCAACTGAACGGCTGGACTTCAATGGGATGGAAATTACAGCCTCGATCCCGAGCAACACGTTCAGCCCGCTCTGTCTCAAAAAATGGCAGAAGCTCAGACTTTGCATGGAAAGCATGAACAGAAGCAGGGCCCAGTGCCTCACAAGCCGCAAAGAGGAGAAACGAACTGTCTGCCCCTCCGGAAAAGGCGATAGCGACCTTCTGGTGTTGTGAAATTATTTTTTGCAGCGAACGGTATTTTTCGGATACAAAAATTTCCACCCTGGCTGTTCTTACTCTGACGGCAAGGTCTGGATGGGTTTTTCAAGAAGAAACTTCCCAGCTTTTATCCAATCCTTAAGCGTTTCGGCAATTTCCCGAGCCCGTACCACACTGGAGAGTGGCGCCGTGGGCACCATATTGCCGTTCACCTCAATCTGGCCGCTCTTCAGCTGCGCATAACTGACTTCTCCATAGTTGCGCGCAACGCCATGGGAATAATCATAGGAATAATCGACAACCTGGGTAAAGATTTCCGCGTCGGAAACCCCGGTATAGGCCGCCATTTCCTCATTGAGGATGGGAATAGGCACCCCGATACCCACGGCCAGAGAACTTCCATATCCCTGCATACTCACACCCTTGAGCCAGCGGGAAGACATCTGCTTCAGATCTCCCTGCACCATCAAGGTACCTGCCGCCCTTCTGGTGGTCCCGTTTTCAGAGCGCAGGGCTTTCGGGTTATGCTGACTGCCATGCCAGGTCACGTAACCGATGCCGCCTCCCAGAAAGATTCTGGTTCCCAAGCCGATTGTCTTATAAAAAGGATCATTCAACAGGGGGCTCAACTCGCCGGCGCTGCAGTACGTCGCATTTTTAACCTGGGGTTTCAGGGTTCCCATGTAACAATATACGGTCCGGTCGGAAAGATTAATGGCACAGTTATAATTCTGGTAGCAATTGCGGGGGTTAACCAGCAATGCGTAGGGCAAATCAGCGAGCGTCACCTCTTTTTCCAGATTTTTATTTGGATAGCAGTCGGTTCCATATCCCACAGCCTTGAGCCGCACCTTTTTCCCGGCCACCAGATCTTCCAGCACATGGCCGCCGCCATACAAAAATTCACCGGGAAAAACCTTGTTCAAGGGGTCATCCTCCGGTGGCTCCGTCGCGCCGATATACACATCAACGGCAGCAAGTCCGGCATAGGCGGGAACATTGTTCAACCATACCTTGAGAGCCTTGGTGGTGGGATTGGAGTGACCAAAATTGATAAACGCTCCGGAAGAGCACATGGGCGAAAAGGTGCCGGTGGTGACCACATCGACCTTTCTGGCCGCTTCAACCGGGCCATGCTTTTTGACGATGCCGACCATCTCTTCGGCGGTGACCACTACAGCTTCACCCGCCTTGATCTTGGCATTGATTTCTTCGTATGTTTTCTGGACCTTGAACTCACTCATGTAACCCGCTCCTTCCAGGGAGTTAATCAACAACCGAAACAACTTTGTGGCCGGCATCTTCTAGGGCGTCGATCGCTTTGTCCAACTCCCCTTTTTCCAGCCTGAAACAATATAATTTTCGCCGGGATGAGTGGCTTTCCGTTGCCACACTGATTATCTCGCACCCGTGCTCTTTGATGATCCTGGTAACATCCTCAACCCCGCCACCCTTGCCGATCAGAACATCCAGCCGCGATGACGCCCGCAACAACCCCATCATGTTGATGAAAGCCGAGAGCAAATCAATGGCGGTGATAATTCCCACCAATTTTTTCTTGTCAAGAACCGGCAACCCCCCGATTTTGTAATCGTGAATAAGGCGGGCCGCTTTTTCAATACTGGCGTTGATATTGACGGTAATGGGATTCAGTACCATCACTTCGTGTACATGAATGTCCTTTTCCTGCGAAGGAAACGAATACTGTCGCAAATCGCTTTCCGTTATAAAGCCGACCAGTTGCTCTTCCTCAACCACCGGCAGATGGCGGATGGAATGTTTTTTCATCAACGCCCCTGCCTCTTGCAGCAACGCGTCTTTACCGATGATGATCAGGTTTCTCTGCATGCAGGTTTTTACTTTCATAATTCGACCTGAAAAGCGCTTGTGCGTTTTGTGTTTTAACCGGCCCAAGTTAATCTTGCCGATACAACAAAACCAATACTATCTTAATAACAACTTTTATACCTTATCCACCCAGAGAAGCAAACAGTTAATCCCCCTTTCCGGCGACTTTGCTTGAAGTAACAGTCCCTGACGGACAGACGGAACTTTTCCCTTTTATTTTTCACTGGATACGATTAAGAAAGTCAGTGTGCCAAGGGCCTTAGCCCAGAATAGTATCACAACCCGATTATTTAATTGAAATACAGCCCCCAAGACCGGCAACTTAATATGAAAAACAAGAAAGATCTCACCCTTCTCGATGTCCGGAAACAAATCGATGCCATAGACAGCCAGTTTCTGGAACTGCTCAAAAAACGGTTGCTTTGCGCCAAAAAAATCGGCGAACTTAAGGATCAGAACAACAAAGCCAAATGGGATCCGTTGCGGGAACGACAGATCTTCGAACGGTTGCTAGCGGAAAACAACACCGCCTTCCCCGAGCAGCCCCTCATGAGCATTTTCCATGAGATCATCACCACCTGCCGCCTCTCGCAAAAAAGGATCGATGTCGCCTATCTTGGCCCCGAAGCAACTTTTTCCCACCTTGCCGGAGTGAAATATTTCGGACACGCAGCCAAGTATCTCCCCATGGAAACTATTGAGGATATCTTTGACGAGGTTGAACGGGGCAGAACCCAATACGGCATTGTCCCGGTAGAGAACTCCATCGAAGGCGCGGTCACCTCAACACTGGATTCCTTCATCAAGTACAATGTCAAAATCTGCGGGGAATTGAATCTGGGCATCATCCACAATCTGGTCAACAAATCCGGCAATATGGATGACATCAAGATGGTGGCCTCGCATCCGCAACCCATTGCCCAGTGTCGGCAATGGCTAAAAAAACATCTTCCCAACGTCACGGTCCAAGACGTATTCAGCACCAGCGTCGCTGCGAAAATGGCAGCGGAGGACCCCACTGTGGCAGCAATCGCCAGTTCATTGGCCATCACCACCTACCAGTTGCAGACCGTGGTCAAGGGAATCGAGGATTACAGAGGCAACACCACCAGATTCCTCCTCATTGGCAAGGAATCACCTTCCCGAAGCGGCAAGGACAAAACATCCCTGTTGGTCAGCCTCCTGGACCGGCCCGGCGCCTTAAGCGACGCCTTGAGCATTCTGGCCCAGCGCTCCATCAACCTGACCCGGATCGAATCCCGTCCGGTCAAGGACGAACCCGGACGCTATCTTTTTTTCATAGATATGCTTGGCCATCTTGAGGATGAGATTGTCAATGACGGCTGTGAAAAATTGAAGGAAATCTGCTCGTATTTTGAATGGCTGGGGTCCTACCCCCGCGTTGGAGAGTAAACCCGGCCAAAGAAACAAGTTCTTAATCCTTGTTCCTCATCCCCCGTTAACTACCCCCCGATCCGTGACATTTGCCCGTGGCAGCTCCCCCCACCATCCGGCAAAATGGTATGCCCTTTCGGCTTGTTAAGAATAGTCGCGACGATAAGATCCCTGATCTCTTCATCGGTTGCGCCGCCACGCAGCTTCTCCTTGAGATCGGTTTCCTGATCGGACAACAGACACGACCGCAATCTGCCTTCGGAAGTGAGCCGCAACCGGTTACACCGGTCGCAGAAATGATGACTGATGGGGCTGATAAACCCGACACTACCGACAGCCTCTGCAAAGCGGTAAATGCGGGCAGGCCCGTCCATACGTCTCGCCGGCACCGGTTCAAGCGACCCTACAGGCTTGAGGAGTTCCATGATCTCACCGGAGCTGATATATTTCTCTTTATCCCACATACCGGATGCGCCAATGGGCATGAACTCAATAAAACGAATCTGCAGAGGCTCGGTGAGAGTCAGCCTGGCAAAATCGATGAATTCATCATCGTTGACCCCTTTTAAAGCGACGACATTGAGCTTGATCGGGGAAAAGCCAAGCTCCCGGGCCCTGCTGATCCCACCCCAGACTTTGGCAAAAGCATCGACCCCGGTGATCTGAAGAAAACGTTCCGGACGCAGGGTGTCAAGGCTGATATTCAGCTTGTTGATTCCAGCCATCTGCAGGGCCTCGGCATGTTCGGCCAGCAAAACCCCGTTGGTGGTAAGGCGAATGTCGGTAAGGCCGGGAATTTCGCCCAAATCCTTGATGAAGCTGAGAACATTGCGGCGCACCAATGGTTCGCCGCCGGTCAGACGAACTTTTTCAATACCCAGCGAAACGGCAATACGCACTACCCGTAATATCTCCTCATACCGCAACAATTCTTCGTTCGCCAACTTGACCTGACCTTCCTGAGGCGTACAGTACTGACAGCGAAGATTGCAATGATCGGTGAGGGATATCCGCAAGTAACTGATAGAGCGGGCAAACATGTCCGTCAGGAGCTCTTTTGTGGGTTGACCGGAAAGATTCGGCTCAGAAAAAATTCCAGGAGTTGCAGGTTGATTCACAGCATATTGTCCGTTATTGTTTGTCATATTCGTCATGCAAAATATATTTTAAATGGGGCTACAAGCAGAAAAAACCACAGGCATCTCCGTTCATGATGCCGATGTACGGATGAAATCGACTAGGCTGTCAGCATCAATCTTTGATTTTTTCCGGGTTTACTGCTACATATTGAGGGACGTAAGACTACGATGCCTGAACGCATCCGTCAATCGTCATTTTTCAAGCCCACCCCTAAATTTCACCTATGGAAACACCGGCCATGCTCATCTTAGGCATTGAAAGCTCCTGCGATGAAACAGCTGCGGCGGTTCTGCGCGATGGCCACACAGTGCTGAGTAATGTCATCAACTCCCAAGTGGCCGTGCATAGTCCCTACGGCGGTGTGGTGCCGGAGCTTGCCTCCCGAAAGCATCTGGAAAACATCTATCCGGTGGTTGAGCTAGCCCTGTCGCAGGCAGGCGTTACCCTGGATGACATTGACGGTCTGGCCGTCACCCAAGGTCCAGGTCTTGTCGGGGCACTGCTTGTCGGTCTTTCCTTTGTCAAGGGTCTCTCGGCGGTCAAGGGCATCCCCTATGTGGGTGTTGACCATATTGTCGGACATCTCCTCTCCCCTTTTTTGGAAAAGGAACACCCGGAATTCCCCTATATCGCCCTGGTTGCTTCCGGCGGCCATTCCAGTATTTTCCTGGTCATTGATCACACCACCATCCGCCCCTTGGGCAGAACCCGCGATGATGCCGCAGGGGAAGCATTTGACAAGGTGGGGAAAATTCTTGGTCTTGAGTACCCCGGCGGACCGGTCATCAGCCGTTTGGCCGAAAAAGGAAACCCCAGGGCGATCCCCTTCCCCCGCGCCTGGCTTGGACCGGACAGTCTCGATTTCAGCTTCAGCGGCCTGAAGACCGCGGTTGCCAACTATATCCACCAGCGCCGGCAAAAAAACGAACCATTCGATATCCCGGATGTCTGCGCTTCTTTTCAGGAAGCCGTGGTGGAAGTGCTGTGCAAAAAAGTGATCATGGCAGCGCAACAGCACGGAATCTCCACCATTGCCCTGACCGGAGGAGTCGCGGCTAATTCCAGACTGCGTTCCTCTCTCCAGGATCTCGGCGCAGCACAGAATATCAAGATATGCATGCCTTCCCTTGAACTGTGTACGGATAATGCCGCAATGATCGCCCTGGCAGGCTATTATCATTTTTCTAAAAAGGCCACGACCTCGTTTGACACCGACGCGTACTCCCGTTCACCGCTCCTGAATCCGGGGTTTGTTCTTGGTGGAAGTTCTCCGGCGTCACCCGCAGCTCGATTGGAACCATGAAGCTCAACCGCACCGCAAAATACTATTAC
>VMSS01000121.1 GCA_013791995.1 Desulfurivibrio sp.
ACAGCACGATAAGAGGGAAGGCCATAAGACACTGATTGATAACGTCCGGGGTGGGGGTGAGAATGGCGGCTATGACAAAGGAAAGCAGGATAGCGTACTTGCGGTGCTTGCTCAGAAAAGCGGCGCTCACCACACCCATTTTGGCAAGGAGCACCATGAAGATGGGAAGCTCGAAGATTACGCCAAAGGCAATGAGCAACCGCAGGCAGAGGGAAAAATACTCCTTTACCGTGGGCATGGGACTTAAAAAATCGTTGGAGTAGCCAAGGAGAAACTTGAAGGCCGGAGGGAAAACCACGAAATAGCCGAAAGCGGCTCCGCCAAAAAAGAAAAGGGAGGAGAGGACGGTGAACGGCAGCATCACCCGTTTTTCATGCTGATACAACCCCGGCGCGACAAACCGCCAGAGTTGATAAAAAATAACCGGGCTGGCAAGAAAAATTCCCGCAACAAGGGAAAGCTTCAGATAAAAAAAAACCCTTCCTGGTACGAGGTGAAGATCAGAGTAGAACCTTGGGGCATGACGTCGCACAGGGGCTTAAACAGCAACTGACCAAGCTCTTTGCTATAAGAATAGGCCACAGCAAATCCAGCCACCGTAGCGAGCAAGGAGTAGACCAAACACTTGCGCAACTCGGTCAGATGTTCCGTGAGAGCCTGTTTTTGAAAATCATCCATACTCTGAACCCAGAATTATTGTGTTTTAGAAAGGTTTTTTGTAACCGTCAAAATACTCTTCGACAGGCTCAGGGCGAGCGGTGTCAGAGGCTACGGAGCAAAAACATAACGTATTAATATTCCGCTCGTGCTGAGCCTGTCGAAGCACCCGCTTGATGGAGGGACAAAATTATTAGAGGCCAGCAAAAATTCCGCGAAGCCATACTACCCCTTCTCCTCCAGCCGGTCAAGACAGAGCACCGGCAAAACATCACCTGCGCCTTCACCGGCCAGTTTTATCTTTCTCGTCCAAAGCATCCTTGATCTGCATGCTCAATTTCCACAGCGGGGTAATCTTTCGAATCCTTTTCGGGGGGAGCATATCCCACAAAATCTTCCGCTCGGCATGGCTCCCTGCATTGTTCAGGGAAACCCCCTCCTGTGTAATAAAGCCATTGAGACGCACATCCCAGTCATAGTGTTCAATCTCCTGACCAAGAAGCTGTTCGTGCTCGCCGAGGCCATAGGCTTCAACGTCTGTCGAAAGCCCCTTCAACTCAGCGAGAATGGCCACTGCGAGGTCGAAAAAGCCCTTACCCTCGCCGACAAAATATCCAGCCGGATCCACGGCCAGACACTCGGTGAGCAGCAGGCCGACGGGCTGCCGGCAAAGCTCCTCCACCGCAACCTTGCGGCCATATTGAACAAGACCATTATAGCCCACGGCAAAGGCCAGGTGCTTAAAAGGTATCTCATACGGCGCCAAGAGATAGAACCCCTCCTTCAAACCTGGAGCAGGAACCAACAGTTCTTTGCCATCCGTCAGGGCGTTGATCCTGATCTGCTGCAATCGTGCAGTGGGACCGACGAAGATCCTCTTGGCATCCCGATACTTCTCAAGACGGCGCACGATTTCCGCGGATTTCCCGGAAGCTTTCCCCTCCGACGCATCCAAAAAATCCGCCCTCACCTCTTCCTTGGTTATCATGATCCACACACGCTGCTTTCAACAAAAAAAGCCGCCAGGCTGATTCCTGTCGGCTTTGATCTTGTTATGGCAATACGCTCTTACAACTTTGTTTCCTTCTTGTTCAGATCCATGGACAACCTGACGTAATCAACATGTTCACTTGCCATGCCCTGCTGGCTGACCTGCGAAACCCGCACAGCGTCGGAACCATCCTCGGGCATACGCGATGCCAGTTCCTGCTTGGCAAAACCGTGCTCGACCAGGGTCGCGATATCATCCCACATGGAAGCGCTGCCCAGCAGTGAAACAATAATAGCCTGACCATCACGCTGGAATTTCCCGACATAGGTTTTTCCGGCAGCCGCGGTATATCCGGTTTTCCCGGCAACCGCACCATCCAGGGTCCACAATGCCTTGTTGTGACTCCGCAGCATCTTTCCGTCGCTGGTGCGCACCTGGGTGGTGGACATGCGCTCGGCAAACTCTGGGTTACGCATGGCCCGATTAAAAACCGTGGCCAAATCGCGGGCCGTAGTCTGCTGTCCTGGGCGGGTCAAGCCATTGGCGCTTTTACAGATGGTGTTCTGCGCGCCGAGAGCCTCGGCTTTTTTGGTCATCAATCGTGCAAATGCTTTCTCGGTACCGGCAACTTTTTCCGCCAAAGCAACACTGGCATCATTTGCCGAAGCAAGTAATACGGCGTTTATCAAATCGCTGGCCTTATAGGAAGCACCCTTTTTCAAATATATCTTCGAGGCCGGCATGTTCGCTGCATATGCGCTGGTCCGCACCATCTCCCCGCCGTTAAGACTCTCAACGGCAATAAGCCCGGTGATAATTTTAATGGTGCTGGCAGGCTGGCCAGGACGGTCGGCACTGCGGTCATACAAAACCTTGCCGGTTTTGGCATCCATGATATACGCGCTGCGGCAGGTGAGTTTTCCCTGCAGTTCGGCGTTTGCGGCATTACGCTCTTCTCCTGCCCATTCACTTTTCTGTTCTTGTGGGGCAGCAACAAGCGTTACTATTTTTGCCTGTATTTCTTGCTTTTCCGTTGTCTTGCCCTGATCCGGTGCAAACTTGTGCAACGAATTCAAAGACACAATCTTTGTGTTTTTGATATTATTTTGCGCACTTGCGGGAGAAGCAAACAAGAAAAAAAGCAACGCAACAGAGAAAAATCGGCGACAAGAAAAATAGCCCATAGTGTATCCACTTTCCAACTGAAAAGATTATTCAGAAAAAGACTTATAATTTCAAATTCATAGATCTATATTTATCTATAATTTATACTTGACTGCAAAATCAAGTTTTATTTGAGGTTATTGCCCTATCGTATTGATTTACTGTTTTTCCATCTACAAAAAAAATACACGCGTCCCGTTTCATAATCGATGGTGCCAGTGCATACCCAAAAAAAACACCAAGCCCCTCGTCGAAAAGTCTGTGTTACCTTGCTTATCGAGTGTTCCTCTCTTTACTTTAAAAAAGGGTTCGTAAAAAACCACCACCACAGGCAGACCATCTACATTATCGGCAGTACTTGCCATAAACAGCGACACATGCGGCACGTTGTAATGCCGATTTTCCTGAAACTACGGTTATCAACGATTACACGTTGTGCCCTAAGATCAATTTCCTGCGAGAACGACAATGCCATCCCCTACAATAAGATGCTTCACGTTCATCTTCGAGGAAATAACCAGCCGGATCATTTGCTTCGGTGATTCGCCTGTCCACCTTCACCTTTTCACCCGAAAGACATGAAATGGCGCAGCAGTGGCTCAGGAAACAGCTCGGCCCCGCATGCATAATACACAGCAGTGACAGCCTCGGATTTGCCGATCTTCTTGCGGAATTCTTTGAAGGTCGCCGCTGGAAATTTCCGCAGCAGACCGGATCGCCGTTTGTGGAAAAAGCCACCAGGTTCCAAAAACGCGTCTGGGACAAAATTGCAGAGATACCCTATGGAGAAACTAAGACCTACGGAGAGTTGGCTCAGGCTCTGGGCAACATTGGGGCTGCCCGGGCACAGTAGGCCAGGCTTGCAACGCCAATCCCCTGGCCCTTATCGTGCCCGGCCATCGAGTGACCGGCGCTGCCGGATTGGGAGGGTTTGCCGGAGGCTGCGCCGTAAAAAGATACCTGTTGCATCTGGAACAACTGACGATGGGACAAAAACCGAAAACCCGATGTAATCCAGGCCTATAGCATCTTCATAACTTCGGCGGGGATATCGAGCAACGGCACAATCTTGTCCACTCCGCCTGCTGCAATAGCCTCCTTGGGCATCCCAAAAACAACGCAGGATTTCTCATCCTGAGCAATTGTTTGCGCACCGGCCTCTTTCATCTTCAGCATGCCCAAAGCGCCATCCTTACCCATCCCGGTAAGGATAACACCGACAGCGTTGGCACCGCCGTAAGCAGCCACCGAGTTAAACAAAACATCCACCGCAGGTCGCTGATAGCAGACCAGCGGTCCGCTTTTGATATTGACATAGTACCGGGCGCCGCTCCGTCGCAGGACCATATGGAAATTCCCCGGCGCAAGCAAAGCAGTGCCCGGCACCACGGAGTCACCATCCTGCGCCTCTTTCACCCGAATCTGGCAAAGACTGTTCAGTCTCTCGGCAAAACTGGTGGTAAAATTGGCAGGCATGTGCTGAACAATCATGATCCCCGGCGAATTTGCCGGGAACTGGGTAAGAACATCCTTGAGGGCTTCGGTACCGCCGGTGGAGGCGCCGATGGCGATAAGTTTATTTGTGGTTTTTGTTAAAGAAAGCCTGGGCGCATCGACAGGACGAACAGCAGCAAGATGCATGGCCCGCTGCGCCATGTTCACATGGGAGGCTGCTCTAATTTTCTCGGCAAGCTGGGCACTCATGTCGCCGACAGAATAGGCCTCGCCCGGCTTACAGATAACATCGACCGCCCCGCTGTCCATGGCCTCCATGGCAAGGGCCCCGCCCGCTTTGGTCAAGGAACTGACAATAATGACCGGGAGCGGGAAATAGCGCATCAACTTTTTAAGAAAGGTAATGCCGTCCATCCGTGGCATTTCCACATCGAGCGTCACCACATCGGGCTTGAGGGCTACGATCTTATCCCTGGCCACATAGGGATCAGGCGCCGTGGCCACCACTTCGATGTCTTTTTCGTGCGACAATTCCTCGCTGAAAACCTTGCGGACAACTGCGGAATCATCCACCACAAGTACGCGTATTTTTCTCATGATCTCTTCTTGTTTTTCTGGTATCTCGAAAAAAACAACTCTCTTTCCCCGGACTCATCCATTTTACGCGTGTGTTCCTGAAACCCAGAGAATCCCGAACTCGGTGTTAAACATACACAGTCCGGGCGCGCCGAGCAGGGCGTCCGGAGAAAAATCGTCAAGCACACTGGCTTGCGGAATGGCCAGCGAGGCCGTACCGCCTGGATCCAGCTTGCCCAACAAGCCACCGATGGCCATGTTTGCCGTTTCGGCTGCCGTATCCGCGATCTGCCGGTCCTGCACTTCGCCCTCATCAATTCCGAGAAAATTCACGGTGATGTTCTTGCCAAGTTCCCATGGAAAATAAAAGAGAAAGTTCCCATTGCAACCACCGGAATAACCAATCGTGGCCTCAATGAATTTGCCGCTACCGAGTTCCTCTTTCCCTGGAGCCTCTTCAAGCGGCTCCAGGAAAGTGAAAAACATGGTCTCAAAAACCTCTGAAAAAGTTTCAAATATGACCCGCCGCAAGTCGTCATCCATTCAACTGTCCTCCCAACTCTTTGCCAAATTCCCAATCATCGGCAATCTGCATCGCCGCTTCAATACCGTATTTTACTGGCCGCCGCAGAAACATCCGACTTTATTTGTGGGTGCCAATTGAACCGTTATCCCTAAAAATCACTGTCCTCACCAGCCTCTTCATCCGGCTTTTCTGCCATCCTGTGTTCGTATGCTTTTTCCAGCACCTCGTAGAGGATCGCCTTGATGGCCTCGGGTTGAAACGGTTTTTTCACATAGCCCGCGACCCCAAGTTTTTTTGCCTCTTCCTGACGGGCATCACTGGCCTCGGTGGTAATGAAGATCAGGGGAATCTTTCTAAGATCCTCATCCTCACTGATCTTTTTCAAGAGTTCCATCCCACCCATTTCCGGCATATTGATGTCTGACAGAATGACATCAATCCAGGTATTCTCCAAAACAGCCAGAGCTTCTATACCGTTGCCCGCCTCATGAAACTCGCCAACGGGCACGCCGGACATGCTCACGGTTTTTTTGATCACGGCCCGCATGGTTTCAGAGTCATCTGTCACCAAAATATTGAAAGCCATCGTCCTCTCTCCCGCTTCCTTAAATTATTCCATCTTGGACATTCGCTTTTTTTTTTGCGCTGCCCTGCTCCCTTACTGCTCCACCCAGTCGGCAGATTGTTGCAGAATCCGGAGATGTACTTAACCCAACCAATAAATCGTTTCACTAAAACCGCTACCGTTCGCGGTAAGCCGGTCGAATCGTAATACACTTGTTACTACCGACCTCGGACAAACCAGGCCCGAACGACTCCTAAATGTGAAAAAGCTCCTGAGCCCGATCAAGTTCTGTGAGAAGATTGGCCATGCACAACTCAAGATGCATTGGAGTAATGCCAAACCTTTTCAGGCCACTGCCCTGCATTTTCACTGCCAAACCATCGGCTCCAACCCCGATTCCCATACTGATAACCAAAGTATTGGCCAGAGCCACAATCGCGGTAAGAGGATCTTTTTCCAGGGCATCCGGGTCATGATGCTGCAAGACCGCCAGTTCTATTTCCTTGGGGAAACCCCACTGACTCATAATCATCCCGCCAAGCTCGGCATGGGACGCGCCCACCAGTTCCTTCTCCGCCTCGACGAAAGAACAGTTGTCCTGTACCACTTTCATCATAATTTTTTTAAAATCATCGGCAACAAAGCTGCTCAAGAACCGTTTGCCGATATCATGCAACAGCCCCGCAGTATAGGCACTTCCCGGCTCCACATCCTTGACATACTTAATCAGTTCTTTGGCCATTATGCCAACGGCGATGGAATGCTTCCACAGCTCTCCCTGGTCAAGCTTATATCCATCTCCGGCTGCACCCTTGTAAAAACGGGCGCTGCTGCTGGTTATAATGATATCCTTGAGTGTGTCATTTCCGACAATAACCAGGGCCTCATCCAAAGAGGAAACTTTACGGGGCAGTCCAAAATAAGCGGCGTTGCATATCTTCAACACATTCGCCGTAATCACCTGATCGTATTGAATAACCTCGGCCAGAGCAATGGCACTCACTTCAGAATCGTTCAACATCTCCGAAACCCGCTGGGCCACTTTGGGAAAGGGCGGAACATGTTTCACGAGGGAAAGTATCTCATCCAGGCGGCTCATAACTCAAACTCCCCTCTTCCAGAAACCTTCAAGTGGGTAATCCCTGTCCCTATCTCCAAACTCACTGTGCGATTCCCAGTGCCGCCCACATCTTCCTTGGCCAGCATGATCTGGTTTTTCCAGAACATTTTCCGCATAACAGCCTGGTTGCGCTTTCCGATGTTAAAGATCCCGGCGGTGTCCATGATTTGAGACCCGCCAACCGCCTTGACGATCAAACGGCTTTTAATGGCTCCGAACTTATATGTTTCCTTGAACAACCGGGGAATGCCGGTGTCGGCAAACATAAAAGGCTTGGCTTCCGCCTTATCCTTGTCAAGGGACGAATCCGGCAGCATATAATGCAGCATCCCCCCGACCTTGGCCACGGGATCCCAGATCACCACTCCGATACACGAACCGAGAGAGTAGGTAATCAGGACATCGTCCGGCTTATTGCTGACCTTCATGTCTGAAATGCCAACGATTATCTTCATGCGCTCCCTGTCCTGTATCCGTCATCGCCTCGGGTCCTTCACCCGGGGCAACGAACTTCATCGTTTCAGATATGCGGTCGCATCAATCTGGGTAAAATTATGCTTCAATCCGCTGATGCTTTCGGAATGACCGATAAAGAGATAGCCGCCCGGGGTAAGAGCCTGATAAAACTTGTTCACCAGTTCCTGTTGGGTTTCCCTGTTGAAATAGATCATGACGTTTCGACAGAAAATGACATCGATGGCCTCACGCCAAGGAAAGTCGCCCATGAGATTGAAGTGATCAAAATGCACCATCCGCCGAAGGTCTTCTTTCACCTTCACAAAGCCATCGGAGTTGCCCACCCCTTTCTGGAAATATTTTTTCAAGAAAGGCTTTGGCACCTTCGCAATCCTGTCATCAGTGTACACACCCCTCTTCGCTTGCGCCAGAACCCGGGTGGAGATGTCCGTTGCCATGATCCGATATCGCGTTCCCGGGTGCTGGCTGACAAACTCCTCAACCACCATAGCCATGGTGTAAGGCTCTTCACCGGAGGAACTGGCGGAAGACCAGAAAAGGATATCCTTATTTTTTCCACGCCCCTCCTTGACAAAAGCGGGCAAAACAGTGGAAGTCAATATCTCAAAATGGGAATTTTCTCTAAAAAATGAGGTGAAATTAGTGGAAACGCTGTCTATGAGATGAACAAGTTCGTCACCGGATTTGTCGTGCATGACATACTCGTAGTACTCCTTAAACGAGTCTATCCCGGTTGCACGCAATCTCTTGCCCAGGCGGGCATTCAACAGCTCTTTTTTTTCCGGTTTCAGAAAAATACCGGTTTTTTCATACACCAGATCACTAAATTTCTGGAACAACCCATCACTGAGTTGCTGATAGCGAGTACCGACTGGTCCTTCACTGTTCAATGCCACAAAGCCGCTCCCTGTATCCTGGCAAAAAGCTGACACCTTCCGCGAAATAGACTTCGCTTCTTTATCAGCCTACGATTCCGGACTTGCGCAGTGGAAAACAACCAAGTCCGCTGGTTCTACCCTTCCCCCTCAGGGGGCAAGGCAAACACACCTTAAAGAAGCGCTTGTTTGCTGTCAGCCGTTGCAAAAAACACTCTCGTCGTCAGGACGACAAAACGGCAGACTCTAACTAAGACAAAGAACCGAACCAGCCCGGAAAGTAGCGGATATTTGGTAACGGCCCCTACATTGTATTACTATGAAGCAAACTGCTGCAAAAGCCCTTCGCCAACAACCCTGTCCACATCAAGCAGGATTTTGACCTCGCTTTTGACTTTCGCCATGCCCAGAATATTCTCGGTTTCAGACGAAGAACCAAGCGAAGGCGGCGGCTCGATTTCACCGGGTGCGATATTCAACACTTCCGAAACCGAATCCACGACCATGCCGACCTGTACCGGAGCTGTTTGCCCCTGAACCTCAACAACGATAATACAGGTTCTTTCGTCATATTCCTTATGCTTCATGTTGAACTTAAGCCGCAGATCAAGCACTGGTATAACCTTTCCCCGCAGGTTGATTACCCCTTTGATATAGGGCGGGGTGTGAGGCACAGCCGTAATCTCCATAACCCCGATAATTTCCCTGACGCTAAGAATCCCAACGCCATAATCCTCGTTTCCCAAGGAAAATGTGAGATATTTTCCTGCCAGTTCCGATCCTTGGCCTAAATTCTGCGCTACGCTTGCTGCTTCCATCAACATCCTCCTTTTTCATGAAAGACCCACGGGGCGATGCCTCAACCCCTGGGGATGAAAACATTCCCAATTTTCCGCCTGGTTGTGAAAACTCAATCCGCTTTATTGGCAATAACCCCTGCCAGATCAAGAATAAGACCAACCCTGCCATCACCGAGAATAGTACCTCCGGCAACGCCGGGAACATCAAGACCACCAAGATTTTTGATAACGACCTCTTCCTTGCCCAGGAGTTCGTCAACCATCAGGGCTCGACGTCTGCCCTCATTTTCCACCACAACGACAATGGCGTCACAGGGATCTTTATAGGTCGATTCCACGCCGAAAATTTCATACAGCCTGATAATAGGCACCAGATCGCCGCGAACCATGAGATTCTCGCCCCGGCCATGCACCGTGCTATAGTTTTTCAGCTCGGGATGCATGGACTCCTGGATGGAGATAGTCGGGATTATATAACGTTCGCTGCCGACTCGAACAATGATTCCATCAATAATCGCCAGAGTAAGGGGCAGGCGGATAATAAACTGAGACCCCTTGCCCGACTGGCTTTGAACCTCGACTTTGCCCCGCAGCTTTTCCACCGCTTTTTTCACTACATCCATACCCACACCACGGCCGGAAACATCGGTAATCTTGTCCGCTGTGGAAAAGCCCGGGAGAAAAATAAGATTGTTCAATTCAAAATCAGACAGATTATCGGAATCGTTGATCAGACCTCGCTCAATGGCTTTTTTTCTGATTTTTGGTGTATTAAGCCCCTCGCCATCGTCCTCGATTTCGATCATCATGCTCCCGCCTTTTTGATAGGCGCGGAGATACACGGTGCCTGTTTCAAGCTTGCCGCACTTCTCCCGGTCGGCCGGGGGAGAGATGCCGTGGTCCACCGAATTTCGCATCATGTGGACAAGCGGATCATAGATTGACTCCACCATGTTGCGATCAATCTCGGTGTCGGCACCCTCCATGATCAGGTCAACCTTTTTCCCTGATTTTTTGGAAAGATCCCGAACCAGCCGAATCATTTTGTCAAAGGTCTGCTTGATGGGAACCATGCGCATGGACATGGCCGTGCGCTGCAATTCGGAGGTGATTCGGGTCAGCTGGGAGAAATCTTTGGTAAGTTTGGCATCGGCGATCCGGGAAACAAGCTTGTTCTGACGGACCAGCGATTGCATAATCACCAGTTCGCCCACCGCATTCACCAGGGCATCAAGTTTTTCCACATCAACCTTGATGGAGGCACCGATTTTTTTGGGGGCAGCATCGGCAGCAGGACGGGGTGCAGCACTTGCCGGGGCTACGGCTCTCGGGGAGGCAACGGCCTGCGCAGTCCTGGCAACGACAGGACTGCGCGGGGGAACAGCTTCAACCTCTTCACTTGCCGGCAGTTCGGCCTCTTCGCTTTCAGCAATTTCCGGCTGGAAGTCCGGTTCCGGTTCCAGAGCAGAAACAGGCTCGGCTGGCGACGCCCCACTCTCACTCTCTTGCAGCTGAGTGATATCCGCGAGAAAACCACTGATATCGGTATCCTTGTAACGATCGGGTCCGTTCTGTAAAACATCTTTGATGTTTTCAACCATGGACTTCAGCGCATCGCCAACGGTCAGGACGATATCAATAACCGCTGAATCCATAGCCCGTTTGCCGTTACGCACATC
>VMSS01000114.1 GCA_013791995.1 Desulfurivibrio sp.
CCGGATGATCTTCGCAGCCAGGGCGGGGAGTTTCGTGAGGTAACAGCCCGCCCCTTTTTTGATGACCTTTCTTGCCGGGCATCCCATGTTGATGTCGATGCAATCAATGGGATACTCGGAAAGGATACCTGCCGCTTCGCCCATGATCTCGGGCTCGCTGCCGAAAAGCTGCATGGACACGGGACGCTCAGCCGGTATGGTTCTGACCAAGTCCAGGGTGTTCTGCTGCCGATAATGGAGGCCGTGGCAGCTGATCATCTCTGAAAAACAAAGGGAAGCGCCGAACTCCCGGCAAAGCAGACGAAATGCGAGGTCACTGTAGCCGGCTAGAGGGGCAGCGATGAAAGGGTTGTCGAGGCGGAGGGGGCCGATGGAAAACATGTTGGGGGAGGCTCAAGATAAAAAGGGCAAGATTGATGAACTTATAACAAAAGTGCTTCGACAGGCTCAGTACGAACGGATAAAATCTTGACGCATTGATTTCCGTTCGTGCTGAGCCTGTCGAAGCACCTGTTTCTGAAATTCTACTCTGTTCCTGAATGATTCTATAAAACTTCTTCGACAGCCTTGACCACATTCTCGGTGGTAAAGCCGAAGTAGGGGAACAGCTGCTCTGCCGGGGCGGATTCGCCGAAGCGGTCGATGCCGATGACCTTGCCCTTGGTGCCGACATAGCGGTACCATCCACCGGTGACTCCGGCCTCGATGGCAACCCGGGCCTCAACCGCATCCGGCAGTACGGATTGGCGGTATTCCTTGCTCTGGCTTTCAAAGCAATCGGTGCTGGGCATGGAAACCACCCGGATCTTCTTGCCCTTGGCAGAAAGTTCCTTGGCTGCAGCCACAGCAAGCTCGACTTCTGATCCGGTGGCGATGAGGATAGCGTCCGGGGTGGAGCAGCCGCAATCGCTCAAAATATAGCCGCCCTTGGCGATGTTGGCCAGTTGTTCGGCGGTGCGGGGCTGGTGGGGAAGATTCTGCCGGGAAAGAAGCAGGCAGGTGGGGCCGGTGGTGCGCTCGATTGCTATCTTCCATGCCACTGCCGTTTCCACCCCGTCGCAGGGGCGCCAGACGCCCATGTTGGGAATCATCCGCAGGGTTGCCGCCTGCTCCACCGGCTGGTGGGTGGGGCCGTCCTCGCCCAGACCAATGGAGTCGTGGGTAAAGACATACACTGAGCGCTGCTTCATGAGCGCTGCCATGCGCAGGGCGTTGCGGGCATATTCGGAAAAGATCAGAAAGGTGGCGGTGTAGGGGATGAAGCCGCCGTGCAGGGAGATGCCGTTGGCAATGGCACACATGCCGAACTCGCGGACCCCGTAATAGATATAGTTGCCGCCGACATCTTTCTGGATGCCCTTGCTGCCGGACCAGATGGTCAGGTTGCTTCCGGCCAGATCCGCCGAGCCGCCGAGGAATTCTGGCAGCAGCGGGCCATAGCCGTTGAGGCAGTTCTGGGAGGCCTTGCGGGTGGCGACTTTTTCCGCCTTAGCGTTGACGGAGTCGATGTAGGCTCCGGCCTGTGCCTGCCAGTCTGCCGGAAGTGCGCCTGAGAGCCTGCGCTCAAGTTCTGCAGCAAGTTCCGGATGGGCGGCTTTATAGGCGGTAAACCGGGAGTTCCATTCGGCCTCACGGGTATTGCCCTTGTCCTTGGCATTCCAGCCACCATAGATCTCGGCCGGGATTTCAAAGGCGGGATGGGGCCAGCCGATGGTTTCGCGTACCAGGGCGATCTCGGCATCACCCAGAGGAGCGCCATGGCAATCCTCCTTGCCCTGTTTGTTGGGAGAGCCCCAGCCGATAATGGTCTTGCAGCAGATCAGCGATGGCTTGTCCGTAACACCCTTTGCCTCACCAATGGCTTTTTTGATTGCCTCGGGGTTGTGACCGTCCACATCCTCGACAACATGCCAGCCGTAGGCGCGAAAACGCATGGGGGTGTTGTCGGTGAACCAGCCTTCGACTTCGCCGTCAATGGAAATGCCGTTGTCATCGTACATGGCGATGAGTTTACCCAAGCCAAGGGTGCCGGCCAGGGAGGAGACTTCATGGGAGATACCTTCCATCATGCAACCGTCACCCAGGAAAACGTAGGTGTGATGGTCGATAACCGCATGGCCCGGACGGTTGAACTGCCCGGCCAGTGTTCTTTCGGAAATAGCCATGCCCACCGCGTTAGCAAGGCCCTGTCCCAGAGGACCGGTGGTGGTCTCTATTCCAGGGGCGTAGCCGTATTCAGGATGGCCGGGGGTTTTGGAGTGGAGCTGCCGGAAGTTTTTGATCTCCTCGATGGGCAGGTCGTAGCCGGTGAGGTGGAGCAGGGAATAGAGCAACATGGAACCGTGGCCGTTGGAGAAAACGAAACGGTCGCGGTTGGCCCATTTGGGATTGGCGGGATTATGGTTGAGAAAATCGTTCCACAGGACTTCGGCGATGTCGGCCATGCCCATGGGTGCGCCGGGATGGCCTGATTTGGCTTTCTGGATGGCATCCATGCTCAGGGCGCGGATGGCATTGGCAAGTTCTCTGCGGGATGGCATGGGGACCTCCAGGTTCTGGTTCTGTGATGATGTGATTGTTGGGTTCGGATACTTACGAAATTTTTTTATATACACTTCCCTGCGGGATATTGCGAATCATAATTGATAAGCCGCAACAACACCGGTTTTGCTTCAATCTGGTGGTTCGATAAGCTCTCCTGAGCATGCCGAAGGGCTCAGCACGAACAAAATATAAATACGTTAAGAAAAACTCCGTTCGCCCTGATCCTGTCGAAGGATCGTTTGTTCGATTTCATCATGATTGGCCGATCGCTGACAATTTTCAATTCCCACGGTATTTGTTTCGTTCATACCGGGAGATGGCGCTGTACAGGCGGATGTAAATATCCTCGGCCAGTTTGTCCACCAGGGTTTCCAGGGCTTGTTTCTTGTGAGCGTCGGTCTGCAGGGAATAGGTCTCCGTGAGGGCGAAGTTGCCTTGCCAGGCAGTCTTTTCATCGCGGGTGTCAGTGACGGTGTAGCCGACGCTCAGGGTTGCAATGAGTGCCAGAGCCCGGTCTTTGGCGTCATAGGCCCGGCCGGTATAACTCACCGAGTTGATCTTGCCGTTTAAGACGTAATCTGCTTCCCCGGCGCTGTTTACCAGGGTGAACTGCTTGCTCTGCCCGAGCCAGTCCTGCATGGCGTTGTGGATATCGGAGGCGAGCCTGATTTCATTGGTCGGATTCGGCCAGATGGGGATATAGAGCTTGAGGATCTTACCCTGCTGATCCGGCGGCAGCATATTTGGGTTGTGGTAGCCGCATCCTGTCACAGTCAGCAGGAGAAGGAGCAGGCTCAGAGTTTTCAGGGTAAAAAATTTCATGGTCTGGCTCCGTGGTTGGACGTTATCGTTTCATCTTGTGTCGTCATTCCGACGGAAGCCGGAATCCAGTGTACAAGTCTTTCTGGACCCCGGCTTTCGCCGGGGTGACGGGCCGAGGACATCGGTTAGTTACAAGTGGCCCTAAATGACAATGTTGATCAGCTTGTTTTGCACAACAATCACTTTGCGCACTGGTTTTCCTTCCAGAAATTTCTGTACCTTTTCATCGGCCAGGGCCATGCGCTCAAGGTCCGTATCGCTGGTGCCGGGGGCAACCTGGAGCTGGCTGCGTACCTTGCCCTTCACCTGGACAACAATGGTAATTTCTTCCTCCCTGATAGCTTCGACATCGTACTCCGGCCAGAGCACTTCGGCAAGAGGGGTGGGATGTTTTGTCAGTTCCCATAGTTCGGCGCACAGATGCGGAACCATGGGAGAGAGCAGGGCCAGCATCGCCTCGATGGCCTCGCGGATTACGGCGGGATCAGGGGATTCGCTTGAGTCATCTCCGATAAGGCTGTAGAGCGTGTTGGTAAGTTCCATGACCGAACTGATGGCGGTGTTGAAATGGAATTTTGCCTCGATGTCGGCCCCGAATTTCCGGATGGTCTGGTGGGTTTTCCGGTGCAGGGCGGAGCTGGCCGCGTTCATCTCCGCCGGGAGTTTGGCGGTGGCTGGGCTGAAAACGGAGAGGTTTTCGTCGACCAAACGGTATATCCGGTTCAAAAAGCGGTAGGCTCCTTCTACCCCCTGGTCACTCCATTCAAGATCCCGTTCCGGCGGAGCGGCAAACAGACTGAACAACCGGACCGTGTCTGCCCCGTATTTTTCGACCAGATCATTGGGGTCGACCACGTTGCCCTTGGATTTGGACATCTTGGTGCCGTCCTTGATGACCATACCTTGGGTGAGCAGATTGGTGAAGGGTTCGTCAATGGACAGGTAGCCGAGATCGCGCAGGACCTTGGTGAAAAAACGGGAGTACAGCAGGTGGAGGATGGCATGTTCCACCCCGCCGATGTACTGGTCCACCGGTAGCCAGTAATCACCCTTTGATTTATCCAGCACTCCCTCTGTGAAACGGGGGGAGGTGTATCGGGCGAAATACCAGGAAGACTCGACAAAGGTGTCCATGGTGTCGGTTTCGCGCCGGGCAGGGCCGTTGCAGCTCGGGCAGGTGGTCTGGTAAAAGCTTTCCAGACTGTGCAGCGGGGATTTGCCGGTTTTATCAAACTGGACATCGGTGGGAAGGCTGATGGGCAGATCTTTTTCCGGCACCGGCACCACCCCGCAATGTGCGCAGTGGAGCATGGGAATAGGCGCGCCCCAGTATCGCTGGCGAGAAATACCCCAGTCGCGCAACCGGAAGGTGGTGCGCTGGCAACCAAAGCCTTTTTCTGACGCCGCCGCAGTGATAGCGATTTTTGCCTCTTCCGAAGACAGGGTGCTGAATTCGCCGGATCCGACCAGGGTGCCGGGTCCTTCATGGGCCTGGGTCATGGTGGCCGGATCAATGGGATCGCCTTCCGGTTGAACGACGACCTTGATCTCGATCCCGTATTTTTGAGCAAACTCGAAATCACGCTGGTCATGGGCAGGAACCGCCATTACCGCGCCGGTTCCGTATTCCATGAGCACAAAATTGGCCACGTACACCGGCAGCCGTGCCCCGGTGAAGGGGTTAAGGCAGTAGCCTCCGGTGAAGACCCCTTCCTTTTCAATCTCATCTTCCGGTCTCTGCCGTTGTTTTTCTATTTTGATCCGCTCAACAAAGCTCTTGACCGCGTCTTCCTGGGGAGTTCCGACGCTCAATTCCAGGGCCATGGGATGCTCCGGGGCGATGGACATGAAGGTCGCGCCGAAGATCGTATCCGGACGGGTGGTGAAGATGGTCAGGGCTTTGTCGGAGTTCTCGATTGCGAAACGCACCTCGGCGCCCACGCTCTTGCCGATCCAGTTGCGCTGCATGGTGAGCACTTTTTCGGGCCAGC
>VMSS01000221.1 GCA_013791995.1 Desulfurivibrio sp.
GCAGGGGCTGCCGCCGCCCTGCTGGCCACGGCCAGAAACCTGGGCATGTTGCTGGGCATTGCCCAGGCCGCGCTGATCTTCTCCCTCTCTTTTCGCGGACTGACCAACGGCCTTGATTTACGGGATTTCCGACCGGAACACACGGCGTCCTTCCTGACCGCCCTGCACGGAACCTTGTTTGGCGCTGCTTTTACCGGACTGCTCGGCACGGCAGCCTCATGGTTTCGGGGTAATTCGGAACACCACCACCCGGAAAAATAGGTCCCTGCCCCTCAAGCCTGCACGTCAACGATCCTGACGCTATCCAGTTGCGCCGCAGCCTCAATACCGATTTTCAATGATTCCAGCATGGAGGACTTGGCAACCCGGCAGGAAAAATGAACCGGCTCGTAACCGAGTTTCCCCAGCAGTTCCTCAAGCTCGGCAAGCTGCGGGGCAAGATGTTCCCGCACCGCCTCTCGATCCACAACACATTCCCCCTGCAGGGTCTGGTCTTTGACCCGGATCTGGATCTGCATTTCCCCCAACCGGCTCATCTCCAGAAAAAAAGAAAGCGAATAGCCTCGCTCCTCGCCGGCTGCCCCCTGCTCCTCGTCGCGGTCCAGGACAAAAAGCCACTGCCCCGCCCCGGCTCCCATGGCAAAAACACAGGGAAACAGAAGAAATCCCGCCTGCTGTGCCGAAGCTGGCAGCCCGTTGAGTTCGCCCTGCAGATCCAAAAGCACCCCGAGTTTCTGCAAGGCTGCGGCGCTCGATTTTCCAAGAATTCCGCCTTTATCCTCGGCCAGGAAGGCGATCAATTCGTGAAGTTTTTTCACCCCCACCCCAGCCTGCTCCGAGCCGCTATTTTCCGCCGCTACCCCGGTGCCCAGCATGGACAACAGGCGAATGATCCTGCCGGGGTCACCCTCCGGACCGATTGCCGTATTGGCAAAATTCTGAAGAGGACCGGCCTGATCCGCCAAACCCTGTTCCGCATCCGCAAGAAAGGCCAACCCAAGCAAAATCCGCAGCCCCTTTCCCATGGCACCGGGATCCGCATAGTGCTGACGCACAAATTCCTGGGCTGCCCCTTTTTTATCGGCAACCCGCAACCACAAAGGCTCTGTCTGCCGCACCTCAAGCCAAAGGGAGCTGCCCGGCTTGAGCGCAACCTCACTTCTCGCCTCAAAGGTTTGGCCGCCGATGGCAACGAGTATTTTGCCGTCCGGGGTAAGGCCGGTCACCTCCCCTCGAACCAATTGTCCTTGCCCGAATAACAACGATGCGGGCACTCCCGGCTTGTTGCCCCCATCGCTTCGGCCTGAAACTGGTGGTTGTATTCCCTTGAGAAAAAAGGGAGTCCCTTCGATTTTCATGAGCGTATTCGCCTTGCCTGTTTGATAGTTGAGGCCTGCTGCAACATAAGATCATCGCTGCCGGAATGGCCAAACCGACAGCGGTATCCACACCGGCTTGCGCCTCCACACTTCCGGCGAGGCTCATCCGAAATTACATCGTGGAAACAGCAATCTCAACGAAACAACCGCAGGAGTTATTAGAGAGGCAACACCACCCTAACTTCCAGGCCGCCGCCCGGGTGGGGCTTGAGGGAAAAACTGCCGCCATGGGCGCGGACAATCCGCTCGACCAGGGTCAATCCCATACCGGTTCCATAGGTTTTCGTGGTGAAAAACGGGTCCTTGGCCTTGTCCAGATAGGATTCAGGGATACCCGGCCCCGTGTCGATCACCGAGACAACGGCCTGTCCCTCGGCAGCACCCACAGTAAGGGTTAGCCTGCCTCCGTCCGCCATGGCCTCCACCGCGTTCTTGAACAGATGCAGGAATACCTGGCGGATCTGGTGCATGTCCCCCTGAATAATCGGTCCTGGTTCTGCGCATTCCATCTCCCAGGTAATGCCGTGTTTTGCCATGCTCGACTGGAGCAGGAGAGCTGTTTTCCTGATCAACACGCACAGCGAAAGCTCCTCCTTATGGATCTCGCCCTGGTCCACAAAATCAAAAAGATCCTCCAGGGTGGATTCCACCCGCTCTGTTTCGTGGATAATGACATTCAGATATTTTGCCCATTCACCATCGACATTTTTTTTGCTCAGAATCCGGGAGACCCCGCCGATGGAGGTAATGGGGTTTCTGATGATATGGACCAACTGGGCCGCCATGTGTCCCAATGCGGAATAGCGCTCCGCCTCGACCAGCAGATCCTTGCTCCGGTCAAGCTCCTGATTTGCCGCCTCAAGCTCGGCGACCTTGTGCTGCATCTCGCTGTACAGATGTCCCTGCTCGATGGCGAGACTGGCCTGACTGGCAAAAAGTTCCAGGGCGCCGATATGGCTGTCCTGAATCTCTCTCCGGGTTACATAGTTATCGGCGATAATTACCCCGAAGGAGCGTCCCGGAGAGTAAAGCGGCACGACGACAAAGGAATCTTCGTCAAGGATATTGATAAGATCCCGGGGCACTTCCAGGGAAGGGGCTGCCTCCTCGTCTTTTTCCCGGCGCTCATGAATCATGGTGCCGTTGTTCCGTCTGCCGACATTGCCGTTGCGCCGTTCCATGGGCACCGGCACCCCGCCGTTTTCCCCGGAAACCTTGAAGCTCCGCCGCCCGAGCACCGAACTGATCAGGATATTCTCCGTATCTTCCGCCGGAACCACCAGGGCCTTGGCAATATTGTTGACTGTGGCATCCTGGGTCTTGCTGGTTTCCTTGAGATTGTCAACGATCTGCAAAAAATTGAGATCGCGTTTCTCGATCTCCCCCCAGACCCGTCCGGCCTCCTCCCGGGAACTCGGGCCAATGGCCATCTTTCCCCGCAAAAATCGGCCATCCTCGTCGAACATGGCCAAAAACGCCCGATTAAATCCCAATCCTTCCCGCGAGGTGATCCCCACCAGAACGGCCCGCAGAATCTGATCAAGCTCTACGGTGCTCAGATACACGGTATTCATCTTCACCGACAACTGATGCAGGAGCTGAATCCTGAAATGCGCTTCTTCCAGCTCTTCCTGGTATTTGCGATTTTCAAAAACCAACCACCTCTTTTCCAGGGCCTTGCGCGCCACATGAAATATTTCTTCAAACTGCACCGGCTTGGACAGATAATCCGTGGCCCCCTTGCGCATACAGTCCAAGGCCACCCGCAGGTCACTGACGCCGGTGAGCATGACCACAGCAATATCAGGGTACTGATTTACGATCTGAGGCAAAAGAGAAAGGCCATCGGTATCAGGGAGACCGATGTCAAGAAGGACCAGGGCCACATTGCGGGAGGCAAGCACCTGCATAAGGTCTGCCCCCGTGGCGCATTCCGCCACGGGCAAACCATGCTCTTCAAAATAAATCCGGAGAGGTTCGCGGATTGCCGCATCATCATCGACAATGGCGACGATTTCGCCGTTTTGCAGGAGTTGCCCCAAGGAAATGGAAACGTGTTGATGCAGACCGGAAACCGCCTCGACCATAAAAACACCTTACGGACACAAGAAAGAATGGCACGTCTCGGCATGAGACATACCATAATGCTAGGACGACAGGCAAAGCGCTGTCAAGGGAAATCACCGCCGATCCAATCAGGTTGCGGAGTAGTGGGCAAAAAAAATCGCATTCCCCAACTGTCGGGGAATGCGATCAATTATACCCATGCCGATACCGGCATGATCACATGCTTACATCTCAACGATCAACTTATTGGTGTCCTCGTTCCAGCTTACGATGAGGTACCACAGACACATGGCGATAGCGATCACCGCCAGGGTGCCGCCATATCCCAGAAAGGTATCCGGCATATAAATCCATTGGCCAAGCACACCGCTTTGCTCGGCAGTGCCTTCCCAGTTCCACTCCTTGACTTTCTGGCCGAAAATAGCATTCGATATCCCGAAGGTGACAACGGTCAGCCACAACTTGACCTGCCCTTCTCCCACCCGCCAGAGGGTACCGGTACCGCAACCGCCGGCAAGCATGGCTCCCAGGCCGAAGATAAAGCCGCCGAATACCGCGCCAAAGCCGAAGGTGCCGCGCACATAATGCACCGGTTCACGAAGCCCGGTGGCTTTAACAACCGCGATACCGACGGCCAGCAACAAAATACTCACCATGACACCCTTGGCCATGCTGATATTACCGGTCATGTGCGGTTCACGGAAAGCCTGCACCATACACCAACGCCCCCGCTGCATGGTGTAACCAAGCCCTGCGGCAATGAGCAGCAAGCCGCTAAGGCCACCGGAGATACCCAGATAATCTTCTACGTCGAGGTTGTCATAATCCACGACATGGATGACCTGATCGCCGTAGGCATACGCACCCCACACCAGGCCGACAAGAGCAAGGATAGCGAATATCCGACGCATGGGTACCGGAATCTCAATAGCCTTGGCACCGCCCGCACCCCAAGAGATATTCTCCATCTCCCAGTAGATATATTTGAGCCCGAGAATTACGCCCACGACCAACCCCAGCCACATGGCAAAACCGTTGGCTGCCAGATTGCCGATGGCGTTGTACATGCCGCCCACATTGCAGCCGCCGGCAAAAACAGAACCGATGCCCATGAGAACACCGGCAACCAGCCCCTTGACCGTCTCAAGAACCGGCGGGATGCGGATGTCGAAGTTGTCGCCCAGGTTTGCGGACAAAAAGGCCCCTGCCACAAAACCGATGCCGATCACCGAGCCGGTGTCGAGCAGGGCGCTCTTGGGAGTAGCGGCGTCCCACAGGCCCAGGGTATCCCACATACCTGCCCCGTAAATGATCCACTCGCCCCAGTTGCGGATGGCACCAACCGCACCCCAGGGTCTTGCCCAGACAAGAATCAGAACACTCAGAAAAGCAACGATAATACCAGCAGTTACGGAACTCCACTCGTCCTTGCACAACATTTTGTACAGATCTTTGACCTTGCTCCCCATCACGCTTTCTTCGCCCATGCCAATCCTCCCCTTTGCAGTTTTTCGAAATAATTACATACCAATAAACCATTCAACAAAAAAAATAGAAAATCTACGTTACGATTTTCCAAAACATTACAAAAGAGCACCGATAATCCTTTACCTGTGCCATAAAATTTTGTCAAGAGCGGCAACCCTCTTTCCCGATTTCCAAACCATGACACTCCCAAATTCCGGGGAGGGAATCTCTTGTAACCCCATTGAAAAATGGGCCATTTTCCTCTTTTGCCGACCATGAACCGCCATTCACAAATTCCCTTGACATGCCCTATGAATATTGGTAGAAATCCGTTCTTACATGGAAAAGTCAGTGGTCTTTTTCGTGTAATAAACCCTCCCCGATGCGCGGAGAAAATTGAGTTGCAGCGCAGCGCGAAATCTGCTGCCCTTTTTTTTATTTTAGAAAAATCACCCCTACTCACTATTTTTTAAGGAGGAAACCATGAGTGACGATATTAAAGTAGCCCCGGATGGTATCACCCCGACCCGGACGCTGGACGCAAAAGGCCTGAGCTGCCCCATGCCCCTGCTGCGGACCAAGAAAGAAATGGACAAGATCAACGCCGGCGAGATCCTGGAGATCCTCGGCACCGATCCCGGATCACGTAACGATCTTCCCGGCTGGTGCACCCGCTCCGGCCATATATACCTGGGCGAAAAGGAAGATTCCGGTTTCATCCGCTTCTATCTCCAGAAAAAATAATACCTCTTTTACTCCGAATGACGCGGCACAGGCAAAAGCCTGCGCTTTATTTTTTTTTTGCAATAGGAGACAGGATATGGCTAAAAGTTTAGGTATTTTTGTTACCTCCCCCCAGAACATGCGCCATGTTATGGGGATCACCCAGGCCGCTAAGGCCAAGGGCTCCAAGGTGAAGGTTTTTTTCACCTGGAACGGCGTTCATCTGACCAAGTGCAAAGAGTTTCCTTCCCTCTGCGAACTGGCGGACGAAGTATCCATCTGCGCGGACAGCTACAAAAAGTGCGGCTACGATCCGATCGGCGACGTTCCCAAGGGACTCGAAGCCAAGGACATGGCCACCCAGGGCCAGCATGGCGCGATAATTGAAGACTACGAATGCTACCTGACATTATAAGGAGAAAACCATGTCCAAGAAAGTAGGCTTTCTGCTGGTAAACAAGGAGTACACCCTGGACGGTATCCGCTCCGCCCTGGGCTTGGCCGTTGAGAACATGTATGCGTATGCCTATGTCATGAACAACGAATTGGCCGACGTAAGCGACTACCACAAGGAAAACATCGACTGGATCCGTGATATGGAAGGCGAAGTGTACACCACCGAGGACGCCAACGTCGAAAATATCGGCATGGTCAAGATCTCCATTGAGGAGATCGGCAAGCAGCTGCGCGACCTCGATTTCGTTATCCCTTATGGCATCATGCGCTCCGACAAGAGCTAAGATAGATATTTTTTGACCAATCAACAACAAGGAGTGTTCCAATGAAACTCTTGAATGTATATCGTTCTGAGCCCAGTGACGACACCAAGAAGCTGGTGGAGATCGTTTCCGAGGGTCGTGAGGCCGAGGCATTTAATCTCAATGTCGAGAGCCCGGACTACAGCGCATTGGTGGACAAGGTTTTCTCTGTAGACCAGACCATCTGCTGGTGGTAAGCATTATTTTTTTAGTTGACGCTGATTAAAAAAAATCCCCGGCCATTCTGGTCGGGGATTTTTTTGTATGAAAAACCGGGTTTTTCTGTGCATTTTAGCCACGAATATCGTATGATTTTTATAATTGTTGACGATACGTACTGTGACTTCCCTGCACCTACTTGAAGTTTCCGGCAGGAAGAAGGGCAAAAGGCTGCCTGCGAATTAACATTATTATGGACTTCGCACTATGATCTGGAAATCACGACTCTCCTTTATGGGGGCACCAACCCCTCCAGCTTTTCTCTACGTGTTTCTCATCCTTGCCTTCACCTTTCTGCACAGCGGTTGCGCCACAAATCCTCCGTCACAAACTGCTCAACTTCCCCCAACAACTCATCCTCCTCCTTGCGCCCCCCCACAGAATGAAGAAGATATTGATCCGGGCCTGCCGGTTTCTTCTCCCCTTAAGGACCCCAAGATAGTCATCAAAAAATCCAAAAAAAAGCTTTTCCTCTATTCCGAGAAAAAGCTGCTCCGCACCTACCCGATCAAACTTGGCCTGAATCCGGTTGGCGACAAGCTTCGCCAGGGCGACAAACGCACTCCTGAAGGAAGCTATTATGTCTGCATCAAAAACCCACGCAGCAAATACTACCTGTCGTTGGGTTTGAGCTACCCGAGTATTGAAGACGCCGATCGGGGACTTGAGCAGAAGCTCATATCAAAGGGGGACCGCGACCGGATCATTGAGAGAATCTCCAAAAAATCCATCCCCCCGTGGGACACCCCTCTGGGCGGCGAGATCTTCATCCATGGCGGCGGCGAAACCTGGGACTGGACCTATGGTTGCGTGGCCCTGCACAACAAGGATATCGAAGAGCTATACAAAGTTATCACCGTTGGCACCGAGGTTGTCATCCAACAATAACCGCCTGAAAGTTTGTTCGCAAAAAAGCTTTCATTCCTCCATCGCCACAGGCGTTTCATGCACCCAGACCCAAGTTCCCGGGTCAACTCGGGTTGCCTCCTGCCAATTTCCCTTGCTCTTTTTCGGACTGGTCCACTCAAACAGCCACAGGGCGTCCTTTGGTGCCAGATTCACACAGCCGTGAGAATTCGGTAGCCCAAAAAAGTCATGCCAGTAGGAGGTGTGCAGTCCGTATGATTTATAGAAATACATGTGCCAGGGCACATCTTCCACATAATATCGATCCGAATCGTCTTCCCCGCCGCTCATTTTACCGATCCTGACTTTGGCCC
>VMSS01000026.1 GCA_013791995.1 Desulfurivibrio sp.
AAATCCCATAATCCTGTTGCGCCCGGGCAGCGTTTTCCGATCCAGCCAAGGCCACTCGTTTTTTATCTCTGTTGTCGGCCACATCCCCCGCCACCCGTGTTGCCTCACCTTTTATCGCGTCGGCGGCGGTCGCCAGGGCCTCTTTCAAATCTTTTTGCATGGTATTGATAGCCCCTGTGATTGCTTGGCTGGCCTGGTTGATTGCGGGCACTTCGCCGCAACATCCGGCTAATGCAGCATCGGCTGTGGCCAAAACAACCAAAAGAATCAGAGCTGTGGCATATTTTTTGAGGTTTCTCATTTTTTCGACCTCGTGAATTGAAACATTTTTTCTTCGGTTCGTACAAATCCCGGCCCTGACCCATCAGACAAAGAACACTTGCAATAACAGGTCTGCATCAACCTAGAAGAATCGAGAGGCACGGATTCTTCCGGAAAGCATTCGCAGTCACAGTGGTCCACCCCTGCCTTTTCGGTAATCCAAATAGTCAATTCCTCCTTTTTCGTTTTGCTCTGTCCGGCCATAACCTGGCCAGCAGATATCAGAATCATCATTACCACCACCACTGCGCCCTTCACAAAGATTGCTTTTTTCATTGGAAAATCCCCCGGATGTACGTCGGAATTTCATTGATAGTGTTCGAGATGACTCCGCCCGAAGATTTTTTGACGGCCACATCTGCTCCTGGGATACTGACCGTGTTCGGTTGGTAGGAGCCAAGCTGATTGGCCCCCGGTAACCCTACTTTCGCACCACCGATGTTGCCCGGCAGCATGACCGATTGCTGCATGGATCCGGCCGCCTGGTTGTAAACTGAGTCAATGCTGGTGCATGCCGCTTTTGAGACACGATCCAGCGCCTGTTTAGCAAGGTCGCTCATCGATGGGATGCCTAGCATGCCGCCGACCTTCACATCCTTGTACTTCTCCAGACAATTTGAGCTGGAGGCATTGGTGCCGGTGCCAGGCTGGCCCGCCTGCCCAGGGGAACCACCCTCAAGGGTCGCGGCCGACGACTCGGAGAAATCCTTGATAGCTCGATCTCGGGATTTTTGGGCCATTTGTTGCGCCCGGACCATCAGCTCCGGCCGGATCGACTCGCAGTCTGCCGCCAGAGTTGGCGCTGCAACAAAGAGCGCTACAGCTGCGGTGAGGATGATCTTTTTCATGCCGTGGCCTCCCGTGCACGAATAAATTGCAGCTCTGCCTTCGCAAGCAGGTATTTGCGGGAGATCCAGGCCACCAGAACGGCGGTCATGAGCAACATCACCGGCCCAGGAAAAATCCAAGCATGGGCAAAGAGTATGCAGCAACCAATTAAAACAGACTTAAGCCTTGTTGCACGATGGGCGAGAATTGGCCGACTCAGACAGAGAGAATCAGAATCAGGATCCAACAAATCAAGCTGTTTTGCTTTTTTCCACCCTCGCAATCCAATCCAGACCAGAGCAACCCCTGCTATTGTTGCCGCCATGAAAACAAAGGGATTTGCTTCAGCACCACGGCCAGCCACAACGCGAATCAAAAAATTCCACGGCCCGGTCAGGGCGAAGTTGGCGCCGGTGATCGCCGCCGGCAGAGAAAAGAAGTAGATGGTCTCGGACTTCATGCGATGTACCTCCATTTTGGTTTTATTTGTTGTTCTTCACTCATAAAAACATCTTTTTCCTCCCTCCCCTCACCCCCAGCGGGGGAGGGGGGAAAAAGATTCGAAATCGGCTTGCCGACTTCCGCTGCAGTCCCAGACTTCCAACCGGCACCGAGTTACCCCGGCAGGGCGAGGGAGCGAGCGGCGTGACACCGGCGGCTTTTTTGCCGGTGGCGCGCCGCTCGCCGCCCTGTCCGGCCAATATCCTAAAATCCCGGCGGGGTCGGGGGGCCAGGGGGCGGGGAGGGCCTGCCCTCCCCGGCTCCCCCTGAAAATCACCCCCCGGGCGCCGAACTTTTCCTCTTCTGCTGCGGGGACCGGATTTTTTCGGCATCCGGCGCCGATGGTTGATCGCTTGCCGCTACCGCTGCACCTGGGGCCGCGGTAGCGGTCGGGTTATGATCTCCTCTATCTGCCGGCGTTCCTTCGCAGATGCTCTCTCCCACATCCCGTGAAATGTCTTTCCCGCCTTGAGCGTCATCGGGTCCGGCCTGCTCTGCTGCCAGGCAAGCCCGAAAAGACCGCCCGAAATCGCTGAGCTCAACAATACTGACAGGAGGCACAGGACGAAGTACCGGCGCACCGTCGGGATCTGCGACAGGTCCCGACGTATCGCTGCCCGCTCGCTGGCCACGGCTTCCGACATCTGCGTCACCGACTGCCGCAGGAATTTCTCGCCTTCCCGCCGCAAGTCCTTCGCGGCGGCTGGCATCTGTGCTGCCGCTGCTCTGGACTCCTCTGTTCCGGCCCGCAACCGCTCCACCAGAGCCGCCAGGGACTCCATGGCTTTGCGGGTGATCATCGCGTGATCCGTCGCCTTTCCGAGTCGCTGCCGCAACGGCTCGGTCTGCGTCACGATCTCCCGGGCCGCCTGGGTTGGCAGTGCCCGCAGCAACCGCAAGATATCTTCCCCCTGCTCCGCTGTCAGCGGCAGGGGCGGCGGTGTCTCTGCCGGCGGCCGGGATATCTGTTGCGACGGGGGCATCTCTTCGACCGGCTCCACCAATTTCATGGGCTGCTGTGGCTGCTCGACTGTCTCTTGGGGTTCCGGCTCCATCAGGAACTCGATCTCCGCGTCCATTCTCTGAATCAGGCTCATATGCTGCTACCTCCTCTGGCAACGTATAACCGGGTTGTACCTCATTGTTTTGTTGGACTGGCTGGGCCGGTCCGATGGAATCCGGCACCGGCAGGCCGCCGTGCTTTTCCCGCCAGGCAGCCAACTCGGCCAAGTCGTCGGCGGTCGGATCATACCCCACGATTTCCAGACCCATCTTTCCACCTGCCAGCCATACCTTGCGGCGGAACTCATCTTCGCCATTGACCTGCAGGGGAGAACCGAAAGTTTCCGCAGCGGTCAGGAGCGCTGCCCTGACCGCCATGTCCTGGCGGGAAAGCACGGTGACCTGTTCACCCTCTAGCCGGAACACAGCTATGTCTGGGCGGCTTTTCCAGCTCCAACTGCCATCTTCCTGGCGAACAAAATAGCGGTCCCGTTCTTTGCCCGGGTCGATCTGTCCTCGGGCACGGTGGATTTTCTGGTTTTCGGTAGTCTCCGGCCCGGCGGGGCCGATGCTGCCTGCCTCTCGCGCTTCGGCGGCTTCCTTGCGTAGCTGAGCGATCAACTCGGCGTCGCGGTCGTGGTCATATCCAGTGTCTTCCGCGATCCGCTGCCATTTATAGGCCATGCCGAGTTTTGTGCCGGAAAAAGGATCACCGCCCCCTTTCAGTCGGAAAGAAATGCCCGACACTTGGCCGGTCTCGCCATTGGGCAGAACCTGCACTTGCATCTTACGCAGCAGGGCAACGAATGTGGGGAAATCAGGGCAATCCTTGCGGGCGGAATCGATTCTTTTTTGCAGGTTCCGCCGATCCGGCACCTTGCCGGTGCGGCGAAACTGCCCGATTTCACCTTTGGTTAAGCCCTTTCGCTCGCCGCCCTCACCAGAGCCTGGAGTGAGCTGCAATCCATGCACTTTTTCCATGTCTTGGGTGACTTCGATAGCTTGTCGCGCATCATTTCCCCCGCCCCAGCTCGACGCATCAAGTGCCACACGGGAAACAACCAGGTGGATATGATCATGATCGGTGTCGATGTGGCGAGCACAGTGCCACATCCGGGCATCAGGATCGAGCCCCATGCGGGACAGAAAATCGCGTGCAATCTCGGCCCAGCGCTCGTCAGACAACTTTTCCCCTGGCGGCAAGGACAGTGAGCAGTGCCAGACCGGCTTTTTGATGTCGGGCCGCAGTTGCCGCGAGACCGCAAACTGGCGGGCCAGATCGCGGGGATCGGTACCCAGCACATTGCCGGCGCCGCTGACTGGAACAGCACGACCCGGGTGATTGTCCTCGCCGGGGCCGTAGATATAATCCAGCAGGCCACGAAATCCGGCCCCGCGGCTGACCTTAGCTTTCATGCACATCGCCCTCATCATAGGGAGACGGGACGAAAAGATCCTGCCCCAGCAGCCGACGTCGAAAATCAGCCAGAGCCTGGGATATTTCATCCAGCTCGGGTCCCGGCCCTGCTTCCAGTCCGGCAAGGTGCAGACGGTGGGCAATCTGGTTGAGGTTCGCGCTCACACGGGCGAGATCCGACCAGGCCTGCTGATTAAGGACTGGCACCACCAGCCGACGCGGCGCGGACTTGCCAAGTCCTGCAGCCCGTAGAAAAGAAGGAATAAGTTCGGTCCCGCCGGCGCGATCCGCGAGTTTATCCAGCTCCTCGAGTCGCACGAAAACGGTAATTCTGTGGGACCGCTTTATTGCCGGGGCCAAGGGCGCCGGGCCTTTTCTACGCTTTGATTTGGCCGTTTCCATAGTGTTTCTCCTTTTTTCACTGGAATGTATAACCAGGTGCTCGTTGCACCTGGAGTTTAAAAGGGCAAGCGAAGCGCTGCCCTTGCCTTCCCCCCCCTACCTGCGGGGAGGGGCAAGGGAACTCGGTGCAACCGAGTTATACCTTGCTCCCTGCCCTCACTATGCGATTGCGATCAGGTCATCTCTCTCGATGAATTGTGTCACCACCCGCACCCGGGCCACCTGGTCGGATCGTGTTGCCACCGGCAGCTTTGATCGCATTTTTTGCTTGCCCGGCTCCTCCAGCTCCCATGCCGTGTCCCATTTGATTGCCGCCGTGGTAAAGCGCATTGATCGTGCGCTCATCCTCTCCCCCGCCAATTTTGCCTATGTGCCCCCCAGCCCAAGCCAAAACCTCATTTGGCAGATGATGGATTAGCGAGAAACACTTTGAGATTAGCAAATAAGACAGATAGCAAAAGATGATTAAGGAGAAGAAGAACATCCCGATCGAGGCCCATCCGGAAAAGGAAAAGGAGGAAGATCCATACAAAACGGACAAGGAATATTTAAGGAATTCTCCCAGGATATTCATGAGCAACCAGCCGGAGACCAGGCCGAACACCATCAACACCGGCCGGAACAGAACATTCAGAAAAAACATATAGCCATGGGCAGTTTTCTGGCCCATCCCCTCTCCTTCGGTCTCCAAATGCGCCAACATCCACAGCGGCGCACCTACCACGGCTTCTATACACACGATAAAATAGCTGATGACCCCGGAATACCAGAGGATGTGGGGCAAGAACGGCAGCAGATAGGCCATGGCCAGGCCGATTATGAGTAAAATTTTGAACAAAGCAGGCAGCCCGAGAGCCTGCAGGACGTCACCTCCGCCGACTGCCGCCAGGCCACCCGCAACACCCAAACCAATAGCTCCCGCGCCGGTCAGCGAATAGCCTAGTCGGGTGATGCCGGTCATCAGATCCTCTTCTCCGCCGGTCATCAGATTCATCGCGGCTCTGACTCCTGCTGACTCCATAGAATCTCCAAAAACCTTCGCGAAATCGAAGGTTACAAGGTTTTTGACAGATTCAAGCCATCCTTTTACAATTCCGCCGGCCTGCGCCATCCCCTGCTCTATCAAGGAACCCTCGTGCGGTGAAAGGGGCAGTATCTCCGCAGAGGCAGCATCCATGATGTCTCTGTTGATGGTGACTATCTTCAAGAAAATCGCCCCAGCATAAAGCCAGCTGCGGCCATCCTGGCGCATAAACTCACCAAATCCATGCTGGGTGTCCATGCTAGCTTCGGCTAAAGCAGAACTTATTTGTTGGGTATACTGATTTTTGATACTCGCCAGTGCCACTGGGTCCGGGGCCAGACCTTGAAGAGCAAGTGACTGTGAGAGAGGATGAAGAGCCTTGGACATTGAGACCAAGGCAGCAGCCTGGGCATCGGCAACGGCCCTGTAGTCAAAAGGCGGCAACGCTGCCAAGCCCTTTGGTCCATCCAGGATGCCTGGGGCCTGGGATTTTGGATAAATTTGCACGCCGCCACAAGAATCTTGGAAATATCCCCCCTCGACGGATCCAAAAACCAACTTTGAAACGTTTCCAAGCTTGACCAGCGTCCCTTCTTCATGGAACAAAATTGGTTTCTTGCCGGTTTGCTTTTCATCTTCTTTTTGTTGGTAATTGTTGCTGATTGAGCAGACTTGTGCGGCAATCAAAGCATTCAAAGCATCATCTTTACCCGCAGTTTGCGGATTGACAAAAATGGAGCTTTCGACATAGTCGAGCATGTGCTTCCAGCCAGTTTCCCAAGTGATATTACCGACACCGATACCTATAACCATCCCCAGGATCATCAGCGCCTGGGGGAAAGACCAGCCCCCGAAAACAGGGACCAAGCCGAAAATGCCGTAGATGACGCGAATCGGGTACCAAATCGAGGAGCACCGCTTACCGAGGAACTCCCCTTCGCTCGCAGTATGCATGACCCCAGAAATGATGCCATACGCGACCATGAATACAGCCACTGAGAAAACGGCCATATTGAGAATTACGAACATTTCAGAAACCGGGGACGGTGAACCGCTCAGGATGCCGGGTATGGGGCCAAAAAGTTTCCCGAGCATTTCTAAGCTTGGATCTCCCTCGGCCCTGCTTAGGTATTCACTGATGGCCGCCCAAGCGGAGCCTGGGAACGCCAACAAAAAGAACAGCGCCGCGCCCGCTTTTTGTTCGATCCGTATCTTCATCTGCTAATTCCTCAATGATTCAATATATTTACGTGTTCTCTCCGCTTCTTGCCTGGCCAGTGCCGAACCGTCATCTACTTGATATTCAAGAGTTTTTTGAAGTTCATCTGGACTTTGCCGCTCCAGGCTGGCTCTCACAGCCTGCCGGTACGCTGGTAAATTATTGATTTGGCGACCTTTTTTTATGGCATCGACAACCGCTTTATCTGCTAACCGCCTGATTTTCTTTGATTTTTCATCGAAAAAAACATTCTCGGCCTCGGCCATCTCCCCCTGGGGGGGTATGGGGGGTAAGTGTTCTATTTGTTCTATTGTTCTATGTTCGTGGCCCTTCCTTGGCCCCTCCTTGGCCCTTCCTTGGCCATCTGCTTGGCCATCTGCTTGGCCATCTGCCAAAGGGACTATCTCGTAAATGCATGTATTTGTGATTTTTAATGCGGTTCCCCACATGGTCCTTGAGGTGGCCCTTACCATGGCCACAAATCCCCATTTGATGAGCTGATCGCGCGCAACTCTGTATTGCTTGGGAGATGCTCCTATTGCACCAGCATCTCCCCTGCCTGTCAGGGCCTCCCCGATCTGTAGCTCGACCCCGGTCCGCGGATCGCGGCCCGTTGAATATCTTGCGCGGGCGGCCAGCAGGGTTAGCAAAGCCAGAGCAAAGGGATGCCGGAGCAACAGATCGAGGGCCTCCCGTCTGTTTCGATGAAGCTTAATCCAACTCATATTACTGCTCTACCCTTGCCGCCTGGGACTTTGAGTCATGATCAACCCTGTGAAGCCCTGGCTCGGAGCCAGGCGATCAGGTCGGCAACTGGATAAAAAACTTTTCTGCTGCCCAGCGTTAATTTCTTTGCGGGCCCCTCTTTTTTGCTATCTAGATTCGCCATGGTCCGGGAGTTCAGCAGCCCCCCGGAAAACTTCCCCACTTCCTGGCGGGAAACGATGGCTGAAGGCCACCGTGCAGCCAATTCGTCGTAGATGTCTTTCATTCTGCTTCTCCTTCTTTTTTTCTGATTTTTCGGATTGGCCGATTGGACTTTTGTTTTTTCAGTGTTACATTTAACTAATGCGAGTTTCCACGACCGACAATGAATGATAACTAGGATTAACCGAGGAAGGCAAGTGAAAAAAACAGATGAACTGAAAAATGTTTTAGGGCCAGCGCTGCGTTCGATTCGCAAAGAACTGGGACTGACCCAGGCTATTTTCGCTAAATCGCTGGGAATAACAGGGGCTTACGTATCTGATTTGGAGAGGGGGTTGGCCGTACCTTCAGAGCCTGTGGTGCGCCAAATGGAATCGATTTATAAGATAAACCGAAAATTTCTTTTTTCGGGAGACGGGCGACCGTTTCTGTCGGTTATGCGACCTCCAGTGCCACTCCCCCAGTTGTCGTTCCCACCTGTTAACTCAATAGAATTTGAACAGGTGGATTATGTGGTCTCTGCAATTCCACACCTCGCAGAGCTTATCGAAATTCGGGGAAAAGACGACAAGCGCGAGTCCGCGGTTAATTATATTTTGTTGTGGCATAACGGTGAGAATCGCTATTTTCCAACTCACCTTAGCTGTGATACTCCTGAGCGAGAGGCGGAAATTCGACAGATTCGAGAAGCATGCTGGAGGGTGGGCACTACTCTTTCTTATGTTGATGGAAGCCAGAACTACTACGCTAAAGGGGAGAGCGAGGGGGATGTTCTTAATCTGCTGGAGGAACTTGTTTACGCTGAAGATGATGGATATTTGCTGGAAGGGTTAGGCGAATATGAAAATGCTACAGGAAACCGAAGAAGGGTTCTTGCTTACCCCGGTAGGCGTGAGGAGATTTTCCTTGGTGAGCAGCCATATAGTATTTCAAAAATGTTGACCCAGGCCGCGGTTATCCTCGAATCAAAGACTGATTACGGTGCCGCACTTGCTGCAACTATAAAAGCGTTTGGTATGGCACTGGCAGGAGAGAAGGGGCTTTCTGAATTAACAGATACTGAGTCTCAAGAGAGGAACTTCTAGTAGAAGCCCCAATAATGGGGAGAGAATGGGGAGAAAAACACCATAAACAGACAAGGGCTTCCGGGCTAAAGCCTGAAAACCCTTGATAACACTGGAGCCAACGAGGAGAGTCGAACTCCTGACCTACTGATTACGAATCAGTTGCTCTACCAACTGAGCTACGATGGCATAATATCTTGCAGAATACCGATATATTTCGTATTCATAAATGATGCTTTGCATCTATCAACTTTACCCGCAAGTGTCAAGCTCTTCCCATTTACCAAGCGGCAAAAAAACCTAAAAATTCGCCCCAGGTCAACTGGCAGCAATGAAAAAAAACCATCCGGTTTCCATTCTCGTCGTCGATGACGACAAAACCCATCGCATCATGCTGAAAACCATGCTGAAGCAATGGGGCTGGCAGACAGAAGAGGCCGATGATGGCACCACGGCCATCGAGGCTGTGCACAGCACGCCTTTTGATGCCATTCTCATGGATGTCCGCATGACCAAGTTGGATGGCATAGAAGCTCTGCGGCGCATCCACGCTTACAATCCAGCCATTCCCGTGATCATTATGACGGCATACTCTTCGGTGGATGCCGCCGTTGAAGCCATCAAAATCGGCGCCCACGATTACCTGACCAAGCCCCTTGACTTTGACCGGCTCAAACTCACCATGGCCCGTGCTCTGGACCATCGCCAGGTTCAGGAGAGCAAGGATGCTTCTCCAAAAAACAACTCCCTGACCATGGATACCGGGGGCATTATCGGCAGTTCAGCACCGATGCGCGAACTTCTCGAAATGGTGTCCTACGTCGCACCAAGCGAAGCAACCGTGCTTATTTCAGGAGAATCCGGCACGGGCAAGGAATTGATCGCTGCGGCCCTGCACCACAACAGCGCCAGAAAAAATGGCCCCTTCATCAAGGTCAACTGTGCGGCTCTTGTTGAGAATCTTCTTGAATCGGAACTGTTCGGGCATGAAAAAGGCGCCTTTACCGGGGCAGATCGCCGCAGGGAGGGGAAATTCGTCCAGGCCAATGGCGGCACCATCTTTCTTGACGAAATAAGCGAAACCTCGGCGGGCATGCAGGCAAAACTGCTGCGCGTCTTGCAGGAACACGAGGTCCAACGGGTTGGGGGCCAAGAAACCCTTGGTGTTGACGTGCGCGTATTGGCAGCCAGCAACCGGAACCTTGAGGATGAGGTCGCACGGGGTGATTTCCGGGAGGATCTTTACTACAGGCTCAACGTGGTCCCCCTGCACGTTCCCGCGCTCAAGGAGCGCCGAGAGGATATCCCGGTCCTGGCCGAACACTTCGTGGAAAAATTTGCCAAGAAAAACAACCGCCAGGTTGCGGGCATTACGCCACGCTGTATGGCGCTGCTTATCAACTATCCATGGCCCGGAAATGTGCGGGAACTTGAAAACGCCATTGAGCGAGGCATCATCCTCATGCGCGGCGACTACCTTGACGAGGAGTCCCTGCCCATCCCGGTACGGCGTTTCGCCACAAACAACGACACCCCGGATGCCTCTGCCGCAGCTCCTCCTGGATCACTTGAGGAAGCGGAACAACTGGTGATCAAAAACATCTTGGTGGAGACAGGCGGCAACAAAAGTGAAGCCTCCCGCCGCCTGAACATCACCCGAAAAACCCTGCTCAGCAAGATGAACAAGTATGGTCTGACCTGAAAACCTGCTGCTCACAGTGCCCACCTTTGAAAATCCTGGTCACCAAGAGGGTCTGTCTCCAGGTGGAATTTTTCTGACCCGGAAGCAAACAGCACTGTTGCCCTTGCTGCTTCTCCATCGATTCTTTTCCCGAAACGAACCACGAGTCCGGCCGCTGCGGAAAAATCGTCCGGGTGGCTTGCGTCATGCAAAACCCCCATTGGTCCTGAACGCTCAGGCATGTGCACCAAATAATCTCCCGGATCATGAAGCGTTTCAAGCCGCGAATTCTCAGCTTCATCGCGCCCCAGGACAAGCCATCCGCCATGCGGCAACTGAAAATGGCGACCAAAAAGCAGCATACGGACGTCATTGAGCCGGACCTTTGGATAACGTCCATAGTACCAGGCAATCCGTTTTGCTTGGTCCGGCTCAGTAAGAACACATCCCCCTGCAGGCCGGGGATAATCATTGATGCCAAACTGTTCAGCCAACTGTATTTGCGGCTGCCGACCTCTGCCGTTGAAATCAAGGAGAAGTTCCCGATCAATCAATCCTTCACGCTCCGCAGGAGTTGGCTCCTGTGTTTTAGCGCACAGCGGGCGCAGGAGAATGCCGGTGCAACCACTGTCCCGCTCAATAATCCGCAGGGTATCGCGACGCTGGGACATTGGCCGCTGGCCGATCACCTCGCCGGTTATCAGAAAGGAAGCAGAGAATTCCTTCATCATTGTTTTTGCCTCCCGAAGCAGGAGAATTTTACAATCAATACAGGGGTTGAAATTTTTTCCATACCCATGGGGAGGATTGCGCAACATCGTAAAGTAGGACTCGCTCACATCCCGAAGAACAACATCGATACCATAGCTCTCCTTGACCTTCCGGGCATGTTCCTGCTCACGGGCCAGGAGTTCATATCCGAAGAATGGAGTAACAAATTTAACCGCCTGCACCGTAATTCCTTGAGCAGCCACCACCCTGCAGGCAAGGATACTGTCCAGACCACCGGAAAAAAGAGCCAGGGCGCAGGTCATGAAGCGACCTTCCGCTCCATCAGGGTACGCACATACGCCAGGGTTTGCTCGGTGACTGAATCACCATCGAGCATCCTGGCCAGTTCGTGCTCACGTTTTTCATCGGAAAGGGGAATGATGGAGGTTCTGGTCCGTGCATCGACCACATCCTTGTGCACCAGAAAGTGCTCATCGGCCAGGGAGGCGATCTGTGGGAGATGGGTAATGCAAAAAACCTGGTGATGCCCGGCCAGCTCCCGGATTTTTTTGGCCACGGCCTCTGCCGCCTTGCCGCTGATTCCGGCATCGATTTCATCGAAAATAACCGTATCAACCTGATCCTTTTGAGCCAGAAGCGTTTTCAAAGCCAACATCAACCGCGACAGCTCACCACCCGAGGCAACCTTGGCCAGGGGCTTTGGCTCCTCCCCCTGATTGGCGGAAAACACGAATTCCGGACGGTCCCAGCCAAGCCTGGAAATCGCCCCAAGTTCCCGGGAGTCTCCATCCCTGAAGTTAATTTCAAAAACTGCCTGCTCAAAACAGAGAGAGACCAAGGACAATCGGATATTGCCCGCCAACTCCTGAGCCGCTGCAAGGCGAGCCTTTGAAAGCTGGGTCGCCGCCTCACGCAAGGCAGCTTCGTTTTGGTGCATTTCTTTCTCAAGGGCGACCAGTCTTTCATCCAGCGCCTCTATTTCCGCAAGTTCCCGCTTTGCTTCGCTGCCAAAAGCAAGAACAGCATCAAGCTCACCACCATATTTTCTCTTGAGTCGCTGCAACAGATCAAGACGCGCCGTCACCACATCGAGACGCGCCGGGTCACTGGCAAGGGTTTCCACATAATTACGGATTGCCTGGACATGATCTTCAAGTTGATAGCAATTCCCGGCCACCTCTTCGGCTACCCCTGTGAGGCTGTGATCAAAGGCAGCCATTTGCGCCAGATTCTTGCGCACCAAAGAGAGCGGGGTATTCACCGCCTCGGCCAAAAGATGCCAGCTCTTCTTCCCAAGGGCGATCAGGTCATCGGAGGCCCGCAACCTGTCACGCTCAAGGATCAGGGCGCCATCTTCCCCGGGAGTGGCCGCAGCCTCCTCGATCTCTGTTACCTGAAAGGAAAGAAAATCTTTCCGCTGTTCCTTGTCCCTCTCTTTGGCCACCAGATCCTGATACAAACCCCTTGCTTCCGTCCATTTATCATAGCACTGGGAAACGATAAGCCGTTGCGGCCAAAGACCACCAACCGCGTCTATACAATCAAGATGGCTGCGGGGCTGCAACAGTTGCTGGTGATCATGCTGACTGGCAACGCTGAGCAAATTTTCCATCACATCGCCCACCGCTTTGGCTGTTGCCAAACTACCGTTCATAAAATAACGGCTCGAACCTTTCAGGGAAATAACCCGCTTGACCACCAACTCCGCCTCGGGTTCACATCCCATCTCCGTCAGTTTTTCCAGGACCATTTCATGCTGGGGATTGAGTTCAAAAAGCGCTTCAACCGTTGCCGTTTCAGCCCCGCTCCTGATCCAGGTGGCTGCAGCCTTTCCACCGCCGAGCAGATGTATGGCCTGCAAGATGATGGATTTTCCGGCCCCGGTCTCTCCGGTAAGCACCGTAAGCCCTTCGCCGAAAGAAACATGCAGTTTCTCGATAAGGGCAAGATTGGTAATGATGAGTTCCTTCAGCATAGGGCTCTCTATACAGGATTATCCGGAGATTGCAATGGTTGACCTGCCTAAGGTGGATAAGGGGAACAAATGGTGGCGCAAATGTACGATCATCACTATAGTTTATATACTGATCAATTCCGACATTAAATGATTCTTCCAAATCATCCTTAACCCGGCTGAATGTTTTTTACATGAATCACAATAAAACTTTCCGACACGTCGTCACGTACATCCTCTGCGTTGCCTTTATACTTGGCAATGTCTCCACACCGTTTTTTTTGCCGTCCCCAGCCCACGCCTTTAGTATCGGAGAGGAACGGGAGGTCGGCGAAAAGCTGCTTTCCATTGTTCGTAAAGAATTCACCCTTCTTGATGATCCCGACCTTACCGAATATATAACAACTCTCGGGCGAGAGACCCTGCAGCTCGCAGGCCCACAGTTCTTTGATTATCATTTTTTCATCATCGACAACAAGGAATTCAACGCCTTCGCCGCCCCTTCAGGCCTGATTTTTTTCCATTCCGGCCTCATTGATCTGTGCGATACGGAAGGAGAACTGGTCAGCGTCCTCGCCCACGAAATCGGCCATGCCGCGAGCAGGCATATCGCAGACCGGATCAGCAAATCAGGAAAACTCAATGCCACCACTACTGCCCTGATGCTGGCCGGATTGCTCCTCGGCCAGGGGGCTCTTTCTCAAGCCGTTGTTACCGGGGCCATGGCCGGCGGACTTACCGCAAACCTCAAATTCAGCCGCGCAGACGAAGAAGAGGCTGATCGCTTGGCCTATAAATGGATGAAGGCGGAAAACCGCGACCCGGAAGACATGGTCAGCATGCTCAAAAAAATGCGGAGGGTCAGCCGATATCACCGAAAACAGGTTCCCACCTACCTCCTTACCCATCCTGAGCCGGAAAACAGAATCGGCTACATTGAAGATATCATTCTACAGGATCGACAGAAAAAAATCCAAATCCAGGATGAGTTCGCTTATCAGAGGTTCAAATACAGGGTCCAGGCCCTTTCGCGAGACACCCAATCGATCCTGCCAATTCTGAAAAACAAGGCGGAAGAACCAGGCGTACTCCAAACCGACCCCATGCTTTTCTACGGCCTATCCCAGGCCTATCAGGCAAACCGTGATTACCCCAAGGCGGAAGAGGCACTCCAGAAGGTAATACTCCGTTTCCCCGACCGACACATCCTCAAAACAGACCTTGGCAGGTTAAAACTTGAAGCTGGAGAGATAAAGAACGCCCTGCAAATTTTCCAGGAAATAAACAGGCTGGATCCATCCGGGTCTTACAATGCCTATTACCTTGCCAAAGCCTTGCAACAGGATGGGGAACCGGCTCAAGCTGTCCTCATCTATGAAAATCTGACCGAACGGTTGCCGACCTATGCAAAACTCTACCAGGAGATCGGGAAATACGCGCTGCCCTTGGAAACAAAGCCCTCGGGCATTATAACCTTGCCCTGTATCACTACTATGAAGGAGCGAGCCTCTCGGTCCGCTACCACATCGAACAGGCCCTTAAAGGTCTCTCCGAGAAAGACCCTCTCTTTGCCAAAATACAAGAATTGAAAAATAAAATTGTCCGAATCGACAAGATGTAAAAAAAGGACGCAGACCTGAACGGCCGGAACAACAAGATGGAGAAGCGTGCTGCTATTGCTTTCGGCTGCGGAGTTTGCGAATCGCCATCACTGCGAAATCACGAAATAAACGGGTTGCTTTGATCCGGTTCGAATCAAGTTTTGGTCTTCCCTTTTTCCGGTCAAGATAAATCAAGCCAATGGGCTTATTATCGAGGCAGATTGGGAAAAGATACACTGTCCGGTCTTTCACAAAAAATTTAAGGCTCTCGGGAAAGGCGTCCGGGGTGTTTGGAGGGATCGCCATATCCTTGCACGCCTTAAGAGACTTGGGAATAATGTAATCACTCGGGGCAAGATCGTGCTCAAACCTGGCAATCCCGGCGGGATCAATATCTCCCAGGCCGAATCTGCCGACCAAAACTCGACGGGTTGGCTGCACACTGATCACGGCAAGAAGCACCCTGTCGAAACCAATGCCACGGTACAACCCCTCCAACAGATTGATATAGAAGTCATTGAGGTTGAAGGGTCCCATGAGGGTCTCGGTGATATCATGGATAAAATCATTGATGGATTTATCCGGACTGGTCGGAAGCTCATCAAAATCCTGAATGCCTCCTTCTTCCAAGACCGACCGTTCTTCCTGGGCGGAATCCACTCCTGCTTCCACTTCCGCACTTTTTGCCTTCTTCTTTCGCGCCGCCTTTGCCGGCTCCCTCATCGCCTCATCTAAGCCCCGAAGGCGACTGCGCATCTTCAGCTTGGAAAGACCATAACGAATGGATTCGGAAATATCCTCAGAAGCATCGACTGTCTTGTTGACTCGCTCCACAGCCTCTTCCGTGTTTACGGAGAACATCTCACCGTACCGACTAACGAGACTGCTTATATCCCTTTCATCACAGACATACTCGATGAGCTTATTGGAGTAGTTGGCAATATTTTTCAGATAACCCAGTGTATCGTAAGTGTTCTGGGGATACGCCGGATCAGGTTCCATGGACGCACATATTTTGTCGGACAAATTCCAGAAGACTGCGACTTCAACTCCTATCTGATCAAAGGTCAACCCATCAAGGATCTGTCGGGTAGCGGCATCCTCAGACATGCCTCCTGACACCTTCTCCTCGATCTCTCTGGATATTTCCGGCATGTAGAGGCAGACGATAATCTTCCCGAGATTATGGAGAAGTGCACAAATAAATGCCTCCTCAGGCACGATGTTGAGATTTTTCTCAACAGCCAGGTCGCGGGCCTGTAGAGCACTCAGAAAAGAGCGGGTAAGAAGTTTACTGATCCCCTCTTTTTCAACCCCGTTTTTGACAAAATCCTCAAACAGGGCAATGCCTGTGGCAAGATCACGAACTGCGTCAAACCCTACAATCGTAACCGCCTTGGAGATGGAATTGACCGGTCGCCCAAGAGAGTAGTAGGCGGAATTGACCACCTGCAATACTTTATTGGTAAGGGAATAATCCTTAAGAATTACTTTGGAAAGCTCGTATCCTGAGCTCTGACTGCTGTGGGTGAGGGAGATCAGCTCCTGAACATTATGAGACATGGCCGGGAGCTCGCCCATGTTCATTTTTGCAAATATTTCAGCAAGTTTGCCGCTTGCCGGCGGCGAGGTATCAGCCATAAAATTCTGTAACCATCCAGTTTTCCAACAATGCATCCCCCAACATTTTATGCATATAACTTACCACTATAATTATACAATATTCATAAAAAAAACATAAAACTGTTATGTTTTTTTATAACACCCTTATATTTTATATGATACGTTCTTAACAGACACGAAAACTTCACGCAACTTTCCGATATAGTGCGACAAATAGTTTTTTGAAATGTTTTACCGTTTACAGAAAGATTTTTTTTGTCATGTTTCCACACATGCAGATTCAAACAAATGTCTGTCATTAAAATGAAGTCCCCGGGAAAAGATTATGATGCAAGACGGAACGATCAATCTTGAAGATTACACCAAGTCGGATTGGACCATTATGCTCAACGACCGGGTTATAACCAGCTTCACCACCCATGAGGGCAACAAGCTCATTATCGGCCGGAGCCCCGATGCGGATGTGGTCATCGACAATACCGCCATATCCAGACATCACTCATCCCTTGAACTCAGGGATGGCCGCCATTACCTGGCAGACATGAAAAGCACCAACGGCACCACTGTAAATGGCAAAAAAATTGCATCAAAGGTGCCGATTTCGGAAAAAGACGTTATTTTCATCGGGAAATTTCGCTTGATCCAGGCTGCGGCAGATGAACAAAATGCCTCTTCATCCTACGCCACAGCCATGGATATCGATGACGAAGCAACTGTTTTTGTCAGTTCGCCCAGACAACAAGCCGCTTCCCAATCCAGTCAATCCATACCCTCTTCCGGAAGTGAAATTTACAGACTCACTGTAATTGAGGGTTCTGCCGCGCCGAATATGCTCTCTCTTGACGGGAAGAGCAGCGTAAAAATCGGCAAGGATCCGTCCTGTGACATGATTATTCCGGGCTGGTTTGTCGGCAAGACCCAATGTTACGTGGTGAGCAAAAAGGACAAATATTACATAGTGCCCCAGCGATCATGGGCAAGCACTAAGCTCAACGATGTCATCATCAAAGAGGAACGTCTTTTGCGCAAAGACGACATAATTCAAATCAAGAGTACGAAAATCAGGTTCAGCTAATCTCACGGATGCTTTCCAAACTCTTAGGTAAAATAAGCAAATGGAAAAAAGGTGCCTTTCCAGGCATCCCCGCTGAATCATTAGCCAATGCCCAACAGCCCCTTCCCTCTCCAGATATCCCACTGATACCAACCTGGGCCCCAGGAGATACCATTCTTAACCGGTATCGTGTCGAGCAAGTTATGTCGGGATCCATGGGCAACGTATACATTTCAGAGCATCTCGGCTGGAAAATAAAAGTTGCGATCAAAGCTCCCCGCCCTGAAGTTCTTGCTGACAGGGAGGGCATGCGCCGGATACTCAAGGAAGCCAACAGCTGGGTTCGCATGGGGATGCACCCCAATGTCGCCTCCTGTTTTTATGTGCTTGGCATCAAAAAGATTCCCCATCTTTTCATCGAATTTGTTGACGGGGGAAATCTTTCCGACTGGATCAAGGCCGGGCGGTGCAGAAACCTCCGCACCGCCCTGTCTCTTGGTATTCAATTCTGTCACGGCATGGAATTTACCCACCAGCGCGGCATTATTCACCGAGACATCAAACCCCAGAACATCCTGATCACCAAGAACTCCCTGCTGAAAATAACCGACTTCGGCATCCTCCTTGCTCATGGGGAGACGGAAACCGGTGATGGCCTTACTCCTGGTGCCGACACAACCGATCATGAAGCAACCATTGGTTTTCGGGGAACCCCCGGCTACGCATCCCCGGAACAACTGCGCAACGCCCACACCGTTGATCTGCGAACCGATGTATTCTCGTTCGGCCTATGCCTCTGGGTCATGCTCTGCGGCAAGAAGCCCTTTATCAACAATGCTGTTAAACATAAAATACCCAACCCGACTCCGGCGACCCCTGACATTAAATTCTCCGCGGCACTCAAAGAAGTTTTACGCAAAAGCGTTGCCTACAATCCTGATGACCGCTATCAAAATTTTGCCGAAGTGCGAGAGGCGCTGAACGGTGCCTACACCGCCGCATTTAACACCGCATGTCCCTATGCGGAACTCACCAATATCGATCTCCGGGCGGACAGTCTTAACAACAGAGCCGTGTCCCTATTTGAGCTGGGCGAAAGCAGAGAGGCTGCCGCTTGTCTGAGCAAAACGCTTGACGTCAACGAGATGCTTCCGGAAGCAGTCTATAATATGATCCTGCTCAATTGGCGTTCGGGGACAAGCCCAGCCAAAATTGTCCGACAGATTGAAACAGCCAAGAAACGCGGAGCCACCACGCCCTGGCTCACCGAAATGGAAGCTGCGGTCAAACACAGCATGGTGGCCGACAACGTGGAAGTTGAAAAACAGCATTTCCCGGAATTTCGTCTCTGCACTCCCAAAAACTCCCTGGAAATTTTCAGGGAAGGACAACTCCATTTCTCTGTACAGCGCAATATCCTCGATCATCTGGAAAACAAACGGTATGGCCCCTGCCATGACATCCTGATGACAGCCTGGAAAAACAACAGTTACAAAAAAGACAAAATTTTCAACATGGTCTATCATAGACTGTTGCTGGTCGGCAAAAAAACGAAAGTACTTGGAGTCCAACGGTTTCTGACCCTGAAAGGTGATGAGGGCCCCACAAAACATCTTGCCCATATCCCGAACACGAAAAAATTCGTTGCCGCCGGCCCCGAGGGAAAATTAATCCTTCACGACCTGGGAGCCTCATCACAACAGGGGATTGTCCTGACACAGGGCGGCAGCGCAATTTCCGCCTTGGCGATTTGCCCCCTTGGCAAATATCTCGCCGTTGGCACCCATGATGGGTCCGTCTGCCTTTTTTCCACAAAAACCGGCACCATGGAGTCAACCGAACGCGCTCATAAGGGACCGGTGTATGCTCTGGCCTTTAACGATAATGGCCGCCAACTGGCATCCGGCGGAGCTGACGGCATGATGAAAATACGCAAACTTTCCACCGGTCCGAAAATGACCACCTCGATAAAGGAAGGCGGAGCTGTCCGCTCCATAACTTTTACCACTACCGGTTTGAATCTGGTAACCGGCAGCGAAAATGGGTCTGTCCGTTTATGGGACGCAAACGGAAAGGAATGCACACGAATAATCGAAGCCCATGCCATGCCGGTTATCTCCCTAACAAATTCACCTGACGGACTACGTTTTGTCTCGGCCAGTACCGATCGTCATCTGAAGGTCTGGGAACACACTACCGGACGCTGCCTCAAGTCGATCAAAGCCCATGACGAAACCATTTCTTCCTCCTTGTTTCTACAGGACAACCAGACAGTAATCTCCGGCTGCGAAGATGACATCATCAAGCTTTGGGACAGTAACACCGCAGAATGCCTCGCTATCCTTGATGGCAGAGGAGATGGCATCTACAGCCTAGCCCATGGCCCCAAAACCCACACTTTTCTTTCAGGAAGAAAAGATGGAGCCATTGTTTTCTGGATGGTAATCTACCAACTTCATTTCGAGTAATTTCCCCGGCCGGGAATACAGCGGAACTTTTATAATGTTCGGATTTCTAAAAAACCTCTGCAAAAGCAAACCCAGAGCCATTTCTTTTTATGGACGCACTGATACCGGCATGGTCCGTGACCATAACGAAGACAGCTTTTGCTCGCTCCGTAACCGACGTCTTTTCGTGGTTGCCGATGGAATGGGCGGCCATAATGCAGGCGAAGTCGCCAGCCGTCTGGCCATCGAATCTTTGCTCGAATTTCTCTCCGAGGAAAAGATTCGGGAAATACGAGGCCACGATCAGGATATCCATCAGAGTATGCTGGCAGCTTTCAATCATGCCAATCACACGGTAATGGCCAAAGCCGCCACCGATGAGACAACGCAGGGCATGGGCTGCACCATGGTTGCCTGCCTTCTTGACGAAGATCGCCTCCACACTTGCCATGTCGGGGACGCCCGCTGTTATCTCTGGGAAAAAGGCAGCCTGAAGCAGATCACAACGGATCATGCCACCGTGACGTACATCCATAAAACCGATGCGAACAACAATGAGATCCAGGTTCCACGCCACGTGGTAACAAGAGCCATCGGCTTCCACTCTTCTGATGGCCCGGAATACCATAAAAATATTTTGCGCCCTGGAAGCAGGGTGCTTCTCTGTTCCGATGGACTGTGGAACATGGTTGACCACACCCGGATTGAACAAATTCTCCTCAACGCGTCCACCCCGGAAAAAGCCAGCGAAACGCTGGTCGAGGCAGCCAATGAGCAAGGTGGACGCGACAATATCACTGCTCTGGTAATTTTTTATTAAAGAGAGAAACAATGTCTGCCCAACACAACACCCCGAACACACTTGAAAACATTGCCTCCGACCTTACTGCTCTGGCAGCCGACCTTGCCCAAGGAAAACTTCGGGTTGGCAACCGGCTTATCTCCATCGGAAACCCTCTTTTCTTGAAAACAAAACAGAAAATCACGGGAGACACCGCATATTTCACCCTTTCTTTTCAGGTACCCCTTCAGGATCCGGAGAATGAATCAATTCTGATCCCCGGCCAAAAACATCCCCAGGAAAAAAAAGGTGACGAAAAGCATGACAAGCAGTTGCGCCTGCAAGGACGACCGCCGGAGGGGAAAAAAATAAAAAAAGAGATTACCAGCCTCTGGAAAACCGTTTGCAAAAAGCTTGAGCAGGGGCAGG
>VMSS01000216.1 GCA_013791995.1 Desulfurivibrio sp.
ACACGCTAAGAGGATCAATTACCCCTGAACGCGCCTGGTGGGATTTAACTTATTATCATTTAAGTGTAAATGTCAATCCTGTTGATAGTAGTTTTGTGGGTAGCAACCTTATCGGATACAAGGTTCTTGAATCAAATCAAATCATGCAGATTGATTTGCAGCCACCCATGAAAATTACCCGGGTTACTCAAAATGGAATTGAGCAAAAACAGCGACTGACAATGCTTGGTTTTAAAATAAAATGAACAATATCGTATAGTTGATTTTAGTTTATGCCTCTGGGGTTTGCTCTGGCACGTACCTTGCGATAAGGCTAGCTAACGGCGACGCAAGCCAATGGAAATTTAAAACCCATATTCAATACAGAGCGAGGAGGATTAGAAATGCGCAAAGTGGCAATTTACGGAAAAGGCGGAATCGGCAAGTCAACCACCACCCAGAACACGGTTGCCGGCTTGGTGGAGTTGGGCAGAAAGGTCATGGTTGTTGGGTGCGATCCCAAGGCGGACTCGACCCGGCTCCTGCTTGGCGGCCTGGCCCAGAAATCGGTACTCGATACCCTGCGTGAGGAAGGCGAGGATGTTGAGCTCGACGATATCCGCAAGGCCGGTTACGGCGGCACCTGGTGTGTTGAGTCAGGCGGACCTGAGCCCGGCGTCGGTTGTGCGGGGCGCGGCATCATCACTTCCATCAATATGCTGGAATCCCTTGGCGCCTATGAAGAGAGCGAAGGTTTGGATTATGCCTTTTACGACGTTCTCGGCGACGTAGTCTGCGGAGGATTTGCCATGCCTATCCGTGATGGCAAGGCAGAGGAAATCTACATCGTTGTTTCCGGCGAGATGATGGCCATGTACGCAGCCAACAACATCAGCAAGGGGATCATGAAATTTGCCCAGAGTGGTTCTGTGCGCTTGGGCGGCCTTATCTGCAACTCACGCGCCGTTGACAACGAGGAGGATATGATCGCGGAATTTGCCAGAAAGCTTGGCACCCACATGATCTACTTCGTGCCGCGCGACAACGACGTCCAGCGCGCCGAGATCAACCGGAAGACCGTTCTCGAGTGGGACCCTACGGTCAAACAGGCAGACGCCTACCGTGGTCTTTCCAAGGCCATCGACGAAAACAAGAAGTTTGTCATCCCCACCCCCCTCGAGATTGAGGAACTTGAAAAACTCCTTATGGACTACGGGTTGATGAACTAGGAGGCACTGACAGCTTTGAGCGTGTAGCTGTCAGCAAGGGACCAACCAACAGCAGCGAGCAACACCAAATAAAAAAAATGGAGAAACAACCATGTTGACTATGATCAGAGCAATTGTCCGGCCGGAAAAAGCAGACAAGGTCCTTGCCGCCCTAATGGAAGCGGGCTATCCGGCCGTAACAAAGTATTCGGTTGCAGGCCGCGGCAAACAGCGCGGCATCAAGATCGGCGAGGTCACCTACGACGAACTGCCCAAGGTGATGTTGATGAGCGTTATCAATCCCTCGGATAAGGAGTTTTTCATCGAGACCGTCATGAGCACGGCCCGTACCGCCGGCAAGGGGGCATTTGGCGACGGCAAGATTTTTGTTTCCGATGTGGAGGAATCCTACACCATCAGCTCCGGAGTTAAGGAGACCGATTATGTCAAGGAAGGGGTGGCGCCATGAAAGAGGTGATCGCCATCGTGCGCATAAACATGATGAATCAGACCAAGCAGGCCCTCACGGACTGCGGGGTGGATGCCTTCTTTGCCCATGAGGCCCAAGGCCGCGGCGTAGGCTTTGTCAGCCCGGCCGTTCTTGAAGGCACAATCCAGGGGTATGAAGAAGCCGCCGCGCTTTTGGGTGAAAAGGGCAAGCTCTACCCGAAACGGATGATCACCGCGGTGGTGGAAGACTCCATGGTGGGCTGCGTGGTGGAGACAATTATCAATACGAATCAGACCGGCATGCCTGGCGACGGCAAGGTTTTTGTGTTGCCCCTGAGCGATGCGGTCCGGGTCAGGACAGGCGAGACCGGCGTTAAATCCATCTCGTAAGCTAACTATCCTGTTCGATGCCGAATAATTAAAACGAATAACGTGCAGGGAACTGTTCAGCAGTGCCGCAGATGCGCGGAAGAGGTCGGTGAAGTGTGCTATTGCACATGAGCGGGTCGATGACAAAGCAGATGCGGTGCTGCTGGACAGTTACCGCATAAGGAGAAAATACAATGGCAACAGCAACAAAGAAAAAGCTGGTGCAGTGGGGTCCTGCCGAGGTCAAGTCGGCACTCCTTGAGAAGTATCCGCCCAAGGTTGCCCGTAAACGCGCCAAGCAGATAATGATCAATGAGGCATTGCAGAACGATACCCCGGAGCTCACCGCAAATGTGCGCACCATTCCCGGGATCATCACCATGCGCGGCTGCACCTATGCCGGGTGCAAGGGCGTTATCATGGGGCCGACCCGCGATATCGTCAACCTGGTGCACGGCCCCATAGGCTGTAGTTTTTATGCCTGGCTGACCCGCCGTAACCAGACCGATGCCGGGCCGGATGGGGAAAATTACATGAACTACTGCTTTTCCACGGATATGCAGGAGCAGGATATCATCTTCGGCGGCGAAAAGAAGCTGGCCCAGGCGATCCAGGAGGCATATGACCTCTTTCATCCCAAATCCATCGCCGTTTTTGCCACCTGTCCGGTGGGGCTGATCGGGGACGATATTCATACCGTGAGCAAGAACATGAAAGAGAAATTCGGCGACTGCAACGTCTATGCCTTTTCCTGTGAAGGGTACAAGGGGGTGAGTCAGTCCGCCGGCCATCATATCGCCAACAATCAGGTGTTCCGTCATCTGGTAGGCCAGAACGACGAGGTGAAACCGGGCAAGTACAAGATCAACCTTTTAGGGGAGTACAACATCGGCGGCGACGGCTTTGAGATCGACCGGATTTTCAAGAAATGCGGCATTACCTGCATCTCGACCTTTTCCGGCAACTCGACCTACGACCAGTTTGCCTCCTCCCATACCGCGGATCTCAATGCGGTCATGTGTCACCGCTCCATTAACTATGTGGCGGACATGATGGAGACCAAATACGGGATTCCCTGGGTCAAGGTGAACTTTATCGGCGCCAAGGCAACGGCCAAGAGCCTGCGAAAGATCGCCGAGTATTTCGGGGAAAAGGAGCTCATCGATAAGGTGGAAGAGGTTATCGCCGAGGAGATGCCCGGAGTAGAAGCGGCCCTGGCCGAGATCACCCCCCGGACCGAGAACAAGACCGCGATGATGTTTGTCGGTGGATCCCGGGCCCATCATTACAAGGAACTCTTTGACGAGCTCAAGATGAAAACCATCTCGGCCGGCTATGAGTTCGGGCATCAGGACGATTACGAGGGGAGACAGGTGCTGCCCAACATCAAGCTGGATGCAGACAGCCGCAACATCGAAGAGCTCGTGGTTGAACCGGACGAAACCCGCTTCAACCCGCGCAAAAGCAACAAGGAGATGAAGGCCCTGGACAAGGCAGGCTATAAGTTCAAGGAGTATGACGGCCTGGCTATGGATATGGACAAGGGCACTCTGATTATCGACGATCTGAACCAGTACGAGGCGGAAAAGCTCGTCGAATTGATGAAGCCGGATATCTTCTGTGCCGGCATCAAGGAGAAATATTCCATTCAGAAACTGGGTGTGCCCATGAAGCAGCTCCACAGTTATGACTCCGGCGGCCCCTATGCCGGTTTTCTGGGGGCGGTCAACTTCTACCAGGAGATCGATCGCTTGGTGAACTCCAAGGTCTGGGGCTATATGAAGGCCCCCTGGCAGAAGAACCCTCAGCTGTCGGGTTCCTACAACTGGGAATAATAAAAACGGGGTTCAGCACCGGACCTGCGGCGTCATCGGTCGGGCCGCATAGCGGGCTATGGCGGTCCGGCCTCTTCCTTGCATTTCCGGCACTGAACACCGTTTTTCTGGGCGCACGAACATTATTACGACCTGTTTTTACAGGTTTGCGAGGTTAGACAAATGCTACTACGACATACACCCACAGAGATTACCGAGCGCACGGCTTTGACCATTAATCCGGCAAAGACCTGTCAGCCCATCGGCGCCATGTATGCGGCTCTCGGCATCCATGGATGCCTGCCGCACAGCCATGGCTCCCAGGGTTGCTGCGCCTATCACCGCTCCGCCTTGACCCGGCATTACAAGGAACCGGTCTCCGCTTCCACCAGCTCTTTTACAGAGGGTGCCTCGGTTTTCGGCGGCCAGGCCAATATGCTGCAGGCCATTAATAACATCTTCACCGTCTATAACCCTGTGGTGATAGCGATCCACACCACTTGCCTCTCCGAGACCATCGGCGACGATCTGCCCCAGATCAAGAAAAAGGCGGCTTCGGAAGGCAAGGTCCCCGAGGGCAAATATTTGATCAGTGCCTCCACCCCGAGTTACGCGGGTTCTCATGTCACCGGTTTTTCCAACATGGTCAAAGCCATGGCCGGGATGGCCGAACCAACCGGGAAGAAAAACGGCAAGGTCAATATCATCCCCGGCTGGGTGGAGCCTGCCGACATGGAGGAGATCAAGCGGATCACCGGGATGATCGGGATCAAAACCATTCTCTTCCCGGATACCTCCGGCGTGCTCAACGGCCCGCTCTCCGGTGAGTATAAGATGTTCCCGGACGGCGGCACCACTGTGGCCGAGCTGCAAAGCACCGGGGACTCCAAAGGAACCTTGGCCTTGGGGGAATGGTGTTCGGCCGATGCGGCCCGTGAACTCGACAAGAAACACAAGGTTCCTTGCAGCGTACTGGATATGCCCTTTGGCCTTATGGCTACGGACCGTTTCATCGATGCCCTGCGGACCATCGCCGGGGTGAGCATCCCCGATGAGATTGCCAATGAACGCGGCCAGCTGGTGGACATGATTTCGGACATGCACCAGTACCTCTACGGCAAAAAGGTGGCCCTGGTCGGTGACCCGGATCAGCTCATTGCCATGACCGAGTTTCTGGTCTCCATGGATATGAAACCGATCCATATTGTCACCGGTACCCCGGGCAAGAAGTTCGAAAAAAGGATCAAGGAGCTCACCAAGGACATGGGGTGTGAGGTCAACGTCAAGGCCAAGGGGGATATGTTCCTGCTCCATCAGTGGATCAAGAACGAGCCGGTGGACCTGATTATCGGCAATACTTACTGCAAGTATATTGCCCGGGACGAGGACATTCCCTATGTGCGTTGGGGTTTCCCCATCCTGGATCGGCAGGGGCATCAGTACTTCCCCACTGTGGGCTACAAGGGCGGCCTCAGGCTGCTGGAGAAAATCCTCGGTGTTTTGCTCGATCGTAAAGACCGGGACGATTCCGAATCGAAGTTTGAGCTGGTGCTTTAGTCCCAATGAAATTGAGGAGAGATTTAAACTCTGTCTCCATCATGAAGAGAGTACAAAATGGCGTCGGCGGGGGAAGTGATTCCCCCGTCATGCCTTGCGCAATAAGCCGGAGGCTGGTGTGACCATTATCCATTTCCCCAAGTCCAAGCAAGGGTGCGGCACCAAGATTCCCCAGTGGCTTATCCTGCCGGTGGCCCCTCAGGCTGCAGCCCGGATCCGTTTCTGCGGTGAGGCTCAACTGGCCCAGGCGGTGCCCCTTAGGGGAGCGCTCACCTGGATAGCGGGTTTGCTGGGTCAGGGAAGCGATATCGGAGGATTGGACCTCCATGGCCCAGGGGACCCTCTGGCCACCCCGACCATGACCCTGGATATCCTGGCTATGTTGCGGGAGCAATATCCTGATTTGCCCCTGGGCATAACCACCCTTGGTCTCGGCCTGGCCGAGCATGCCGGAAGGTTGGCCAAGCAGGGTGTTGCCAGGGTTACCCTGTTGGTGGGTGCGGTTACTCCGCAGACCATCAAGAAAATATATACCTGGATTCGGCCGGGCAAACGGAATACCCCCCTGGCGGAAGGAGCGGAGATCCTGATCGAGGCGCAAGCCAAGGGAATCTCGGCCTGCAAGGCGGCAGGGATTGCGGTCTCCATCCAGACCACGGTGTATGGAGGGATCAATGAAGAGGAGATCGAGGAGATTGCCCGCCAAGTTTCCGCTCTCGGCGCAGAGTCCATAAGCCTGCTGCCCGGGAAGGGATGGCTGAAAACGGAAGAGAAACTGCCTCTGGTTTCGCCGAAAACAATGGCGGCTCTGGCAAAGAAGGCGGCTCAACACCTCCCTGTCGTTTGCCTGGAGGCAGAGTCATCCCGGGGCGAGAGCACCCTCCCGGTCGATGGAGGAGCCCCAAGCGTGCCCGAGCCGACCACGGCCAGGCCTAATGTGGCCGTGCTCAGCTCAAACGGCATGGATATCGATCTCCATCTCGGTCAGGCCATCAAGGCCCTGATCTATGGCCCAAGGGAAGACGGCCTGGCCTGCCTGCTCGGGACCCGGAATCTCCCCGAGCCCGGTAGCGGCGACAACCGCTGGCAGCAGGTGGCGGAAATTTTACATGATTGTTTTGTCCTTATGGCCGCCAGTGCGGGGCAAAAGCCGCGGGATATTTTATCAAGCCTCGGTCTGACCGTGCTGCTCCTGGAGGACAATGTCGAAGGGACAGTGGATGTGCTGTTCGGCGGCGGCAAGAAAGGGAAAAAGAAGTAACTGTCCAGCAGCACCGCATCTGCTTTGTCATCGACCGTTGCGCATACGGGAGTATGGCGCAACGGTCTCTTTCGCGCATCTACGGCGCTGCTGAACAGTTACTTGGGGATGGTTATCCTTTCTGAGGTTTTTCCTTGAGATGAATAGTTACGGATAACTAAGAAAAAGCAGGCCTTTTGCAAAAAGAGAAAAACCCCTTCGACAGGCTCAGGGTGAACGGTATCCATTTTAAATCATAAAGTTTCTTCCGTTCATGCTGAGCCTGTCGAAGCACAATAAAGCATTTTTAAAGAGCGTCAGTATTCTCAAAACATAGGAGGCATTTCAAATGGCTATACCAGCGCGTCAGATCATTGTTTGTCAAAGCTTTCGGGTTGCCGGCGACAAGAAGGGCATTTGCCACAAGCAGACCGAAGGGTTTCTGCAATACATCGAAGAAGAGGTCCTTGATCGGGGGCTGGACTGCCTGATCAGCGCCACCACCTGTCTCAAGCAATGCGAGTCCGGGCCCATCATGGTGATCCAGCCGGAGAATTGGTGGTTCAAGGGCGTAGACAGTGAAGAGGCAATCGATGCCATCCTTGACGGCCTTGAGGATGGTGCCCCTGCTGCCGATTATCTCATCACCGCATAGGGCGAGAGAGCAGATGACCTTTAAATCATACCTGGAATCCGGGGGAGGCCACTGTCCGAAATGCGGTTCCAGGGCGATAAAGGCGATTGCCCCACCGGAAAAGACAGGAACCGCTCAGATGCAGGTCTCCATGTTTTGCGCGACCTGCGGTGCCAGATGGCGGGACACTTATACCCTCAGTAAATCCGAAGATTTATGAGCTGGCATGGGTGGGATGGCGACAAAGAAGATTTTAGTTAAACCGTCAGAAGGGAGGAGTGTGAAATGAGCCTAAAGCCCCTGGGGATGGTCAAAACCATTGTCGAAGCGGCAGGGATGGGCATCTCCTATGCCTATGATGACCTGATCTTTTTGGAGCATAACTCCTTTTTGCTCCAGTTCACCGACAACGACCATGAGGTCAAAGTCCATGTGAACAGCGAGGCGGACGAGACCACGGTACAGAGCGACATAGAGAGACTACAGGAGGTCGCACTTAAGCAGGCAATGCAAATTAGCCGCGGAACGCGTTACACCTTGATCCCGGATGGAGAGGATGCTATCCGCATCGAGTTTGGTGACTAGCCGGAAGGGTGGGCCATGGCACAAGCAGTGATACGACCCGCCAACTCTGGTGATCTTACTGCCCTGGTGGATTTGCTCCGGATTCTTTTTTCCATCGAGGCGGACTTTGATTTTGATGCAGCCCGGCAGCACCAAGGGCTGACGATGCTTTTGACCCATGAGACAGCGGTTATTCTGGTTGCCGAGACAGCGGGACAGGTCATTGGTATGTGTTCCGGGCAACTCACCATCTCCACGACCGAGGGAGGCTTTGCTCTGCTGGTGGAGGATGTGGTGATTGGTGAACCATGGCAAGGGAGGGGAATAGGACGAGAATTGCTGACGGCTCTGGAGCAATGGGCTGCAAGCAGAAAGGTCGGCCGCCTGCAGCTTCTGGCCGACCGTAACAATGGAGCGGCTCTGGAGTTTTACCGCAAGCTCGGTTGGCAGCCCACCGAGCTTATCTGCCAACGCAAACGACTATAACCAAGGAGGGAAAACCATGGCGGAATCAGGAAGGGCAAAGGTCGTTCCCCTGGCGGGATTTC